>JAOPWI010000351.1 GCA_025965755.1 Frankiales bacterium
CGCGCAGGTCGCCCCGTCCGTCGCCGGGCACGGGAACGACCCGGGCCTGCCGGCCGGCTGCGCGCAGCCGCGCAGCGAGCACCTCGAGCCCGGTCGTCGAGCCGCCGTAGCCCGGGACGAGCAGCACCGGGCCCGGCCTGTCCTGGGCCACCGGGGGCGCCGTCGCGGCGTCGTCGGGCAGCGCCCGGGCCAGCAGCAGGGACACCAGCCCGAGGGCCACGAGCAGCACCAGGCCCTGCACCAGCAGCCGCCGGGCGGCGCTCACGCGCGCGTCGTCTCGTGTGGCACGGTGGACAGCATCGTCGACCCGACGATCGTCAGCCTCCTGGAGTTCCCGTGCTGGACGCTCACACGTCGGTGCCGCTCCCGGTCAACGAGCCGGTCCGGTCGCACGCGCCGGGCAGCCCCGAGCGGGCCTCGTTGCAGGCCAGGCTGGCCGCCGTCGCCGACGAGCGGCTCGAGCTGACCATGACCATCGCCGGCGTGCAGCGCCCCGGCGACGTGGACCCGATCGACGTGGTGCAGCCGCACCGGCACCGGGCCGTGCTGGGCACGACCCGCGAGGCCGGGCCCGAGGACGTCCGCAACGCCGTCGACGCCGCGCTCGCCGCCGCACCGGCCTGGCGCGCCACGTCGTACGACGACCGTGCGGCCGTGCTGCTGCGCGCCGCCGAGCTGCTGGCCGGCCCATGGCGCGACGTGCTCAACGCCGCGACGATGCTCGGGCAGAGCAAGACGGCGTTTCAGGCCGAGATCGACAGCGCCTGCGAGCTCATCGACTTTCTGCGCTTCAACGTGGCCTTCGGCGCCCGCGTGCTCGCCGAGCAGCCGGTGTCCGGCCCGGGTGTCTGGAACCGGATGGACCACCGCCCGCTCGAGGGGTTCGTGCTGGCCATCACACCCTTCAACTTCACCGCGATCGCGGCCAACCTGCCGCTGGCGCCGGCGCTCATGGGCAACACCGTGGTCTGGAAGCCCTCCCCGACCCAGCAGCTGTCGGCGCACTGGACGATGCGGCTGCTCGAGGCGGCCGGCCTGCCGCCGGGCGTCGTCAACATGGTCACCGGCTTCGGCACCAGCGCGGCCGTCGCGGTCGAGCATCCCCAGCTGGCCGGCATCCACTTCACCGGCTCGACCCGCACCTTCCAGCACCTGTGGCAGCAGGTCGGCGCCCGGATCGGCAGCTACCGCACCTATCCGCGGCTGGTCGGGGAGACCGGCGGCAAGGACTTCGTGCTGGCGCACCCGTCGGCCGACCCGCTCGCGCTCGAGGTCGCGCTGGTGCGCGGCGCGTTCGAGTACCAGGGGCAGAAGTGCTCGGCGGCGTCCCGGGCGTACGTCCCCCGCTCGCTCTGGGACGGCGGGCTGCGGGACGGGCTGGCCGACCGTGTCCGGTCGCTGTCCTACGGCGACCCGACCGATTTCGCGCACTTCGGCGGCGCGGTCATCGACCGACGTGCGTTCGACCGGCTGGCCGGCGTGGTGCGCCGCGCGCCGGACGACCCGGGCCTGGAGGTGCTGGCCGGCGGAACGGCCGACGACCGCGAGGGTTTCTTCGTGCAGCCGACCGTCGTCGTCGCGGACGACCCGCGCCACGACGCGATGCTGACGGAGTACTTCGGCCCGGTGCTCGCGGTGCACGTCTACGACGACTGGGACGAGGCGCTGCGGTTGACCGACGAGACGGCGCAGTACGCCCTCACCGGCGCGGTCTTCGCGCAGGACGCCTACGCCGTCGCGGAGGCGACCGAGCGGCTGCGGTTCTCGGCCGGCAACTTCTACCTCAACGACAAGCCGACGGGTGCGGTCGTGGGCCAGCAGCCGTTCGGCGGTGCCCGGGCCAGCGGTACCAACGACAAGGCCGGCTCGGTGCTGAACCTGCTGCGCTGGACCAGCCCGCGCACTCTCAAGCAGACCTTCGTGCCGGCGACGGACCACCGCTACCCGCACATGGACTAGCGGCCGTACCAGCCGACAACGTCCGCCACGACGTACGGCCGGCCGCCGCTGCTGTAGACGGTCACGCTGCCGTCGCGGCCGACCGGTACCCACACCAGGTGCGGGACGACGCCGCCGCGGACGTGATGGAGGTTGCTGGTCGCCGGGCGTGCCGTGCCGGTCGGGTAGACGGTCAGGTGGCCGGCGCCCGAGGCGTTGGTCGCCGTGACGTTGAGCGCGACGGCCGTGACCCCGGTGGCCGGGACACCGCCCCGGCCGAGCACCGGAAGGCGCAGCGTCGTGGCGGGCTGCACCGGCGTGTGCGGCCGGCTGTCGGCCACCCGGGCCGGAACGAGCGGGCGGAAGCGCGCACCGGTCGCGCCGAACCAGCCGACCACGTCGGCCAGCAGGTGCGGGTGGCCGCCGCTGCTCCACACGGTGACCCGGCCGCCGCGGCCGACCGGGACGACGGCCAGGTTCGACGTCGTGGCGCCGGCCCGGGAGTTGAGGCTGCTCGTGCCCGGACGCGGGGTGCCGGCGGGGTGCACGGTCAGGTGGCCGCCGCCGCGGGCCGCCAGCGCGGTGAGGTCGAGCACCACCGCGCGGACTCCGGTCGCCGGCACGCCGCCCCGGCCGGTCACCTGGAGGTCCACCCCCTGGCCCGGGCGCACCGCGGCGGCCGCGCGGGTGTCCAGAAGCCGGGCCGGGGTGACCGGGTGGTAGCCCGCGCCGCCGGCCGCCGGGCCGTACCAGCCGACGACGTCGGCCAGCACGTACGGGCTGCCGTCGCTGCTGAACAGGCTGACCCGACCGCCCCGGCCGAGCGCGGCCACGACCAGGTTGCCGACGGTCTGCCCGGCGGTGTAGTTGGCGCTGGAGGCGGCCGGCCGGGCCGCGCCGGTCGGGTAGGCGGTCAGGTAGCCGCCGCCGGACGAGCCGGTGACCGTGACGTTGAGCAGGACCGCCGTGACGCCGCTGGCGGGAACGCCGCCGCGGCCCAGCACCGGCAGCTCCAGCGCGGTCCCGGGGCGCACCGGCGTGCG
>JAOPWI010000352.1 GCA_025965755.1 Frankiales bacterium
GGCACGCCGGTCTGCGCCGGCACGCCGGTCGGGGCGGGAGCCGCGGTCGTGGTCGCAGCCGGCGCGCCGGGGACCGGTGCGGTGGCCGCGCCGGAGACGTAGACCTGCGCGGTGATGACGGCGTTGAGCGTGCGGCCGTCCTGCACGCTGCGCGCAGCAGCGGCCGTCAGCGGGCTGGTGCCGGGGGCGAGCGTCAGGCCGGTCACCCGGGTGGCCCGGGTCAGGCCCTCGAGGCCGCCGAGGAACTGCTGGAGCGAGAAGTAGGGGCCCACGACGTTCAGCGTCAGCGTGACGACCGACAGGCCGCCGGCCGGGGCCGGGACTCCGGTCGGCGTGGCAGCCGGCGCAGCGAGCGGCGCCGGCAGGCCCGGTGAGATGTCGACGAGGTCCACCCGGTGGGCGCGCGCGTTGTTCTCGAGCGCGCGCACCAGGTCGGGCAGCCCGGCGTCCGCCGGGATCTGCTGAGCGATCTCGGCGAGCGTCGCCTGCTGGGCGGGCAGGTCCCGCGCCTGGGCGGCGAGCGCCTGCAGCCGGGTGCGGAGCGTGGCGTTGAGGTCGTTCTGGGCCTGCGCGGCGACGCGGAGCTCCTCCGCCTCGGCCCGCTGCGGGGCGACGAGCAGGAACCATCCGGCCGCCATGATGGCCAGGCAGCCGGTGACCGACAGGGCCACCCACCGCTTGAGGTTGTCCATGTCAGCCGCCGCCCTGCAGGTACCGGCGCGACAGCGCCGCCGGGGTGAGGGTCGCGGTGGACGCGAAGGTGACGGTCTTGCGGTTGGCCATCAGAGCCTCACTGGACTTCGAGAAGTACGCGTCGGAGTACAGCTCCGAGCGGTCGACGGCCTCCAGCCAGGCGGCCACGCTGTCGTGGGAGAAGCCGGTGCCGCCGAAGGTGACGGTTCCCACTCCCCCGGTGGCGCCGGCGGCGCCCGGCGTCGCGCCCTGGTTCAGGGCGACCGTGCCCAGCCAGACGTCCTCCGGCAGGGTGGTGCTGAGCTCGCTGAGCAGCCCGGAGAAGCGGATCTCCTCCCCCATGGCGGTGGTCAGCAGGCCCTTGGCGGCCGTCGCCTGGGCGAACACGGAGGTCATGTCCTGGTACTTCGCCTGCTCGGCCTGCAGCTGCTGCCCGGTCGCCTGCGCCGTCGACAGCCCGCCCGCGGCGTCCGCGACGGACCCGGTCGCGCCGACGTAGAGCATCGCCACCAGCGACGCGCAGCCGAGCACGGCGACGCCGAGACCGATCTGCAGCTGGTGGAACCGGCGGCGCTGCAGGATCTCCGGCGGCAGCAGGTTGACCCGCGGCAGGACCACCGGCAGCGGGCTCGGCGCGGCGGGCACCGGGGACTGCGCCGACGGGTCGGTCTCGCCGGGCTCGGCGCGCTTGAACATGGTCAGAGTCATGACGCCATCCCCAGCGCGAGGCCCACCGGCACCGCGATGCTGGCCTCGATGTGGCCGAGCTGCTCGGCGGTCAGGCCGGTGCGGCCGAGAACGAGCGACGACATGGGACGCGCCGCCTCGACCGGCAGGCGCGTGGCGACCGACAGCCGCTCGGCCAGCCCGGTCAGGCGCGAGCCACCGCCGGACAGGACGACGCGGCCGATGCGCGCCGCACCGGGCTGCGCCATGTAGTAGTCCAGGGAACCGCGGACCTCCTCGACAAAGGCGCCGCCGGTCGTCTGGATGGCCTGACCCGCCGGATCCCCGATCGCGGTGTCGATCGGGCCCAGGCCGGCGAGCTGCTTGTACGCCTCCGCCTGCTCGGCGCTGACGCCGAGCCGGTCGGACAGGGCCTCGGTGATGTCCGCTCCGCCCATGAGCAGGATGCGGACGAAGCGCGGCACGCGGCCCTGATGGATGATGATGTTGGTGACGCTGGCGCCGATGTCGATGAGCGCCTCCGCCTCCTGGCGGCCGAACTCGGGGGCGTCACCGCCGAGGCTGCGCAGCACGGCGAAGCTGGTGAGGTCCACCGTGGTCGGCCGCAGGCCGGCGAGCTCGACCGCCTGCAGCGCACTGCCGATCATGTCGCGCGAGGCGGCCACGAGCAGGACCCGCAGCATGCGGCCCCCGCTGTCGGACTCGAACTCCTCCAGGGGGTGGAAGTCCAGGATCGCCTGGTCGACGGGCATCGGAATGAAGTCCTGCACCTGGAAGGCCAGCGACGCGCGCAGCTCGGCCGCCGGCAGCCAGGGGAGCTCGACCTGCCGGACGACGACCCGCTGGTTCGCGACGCCGACGACGACCTTCTTGGTACGAAAGCCCGCCTGAGCCCACAGCTGGCGCAGCGCGCCGGCCACGACCTCAGGCTCGATGACCTCGCCGTCGCGGACGGCGCCGGTGGGGAGCCCGACCTGGCCGAACCGCTCGAGGGTGGTGCCGGCGCGGCCGAGCGTCAGCTCGGCGGCGCGGACACCGGACGTGCCGATGTCCAGTCCCACCACTGGTCTTGCAGCCACTGCCGGTCTCCTCTTGCCGAGGTCCTCTTGTCAAGACCTGGCATCGGCCGACTTGCGCGGACCCTTGAGCGTCCGGTTGCGCCGTTCGGCTCAGCGGATCGCCAGGTCGAGGTAGGCGTCCGCCAGCGTCTCGCCGACCAGGACCGCGAGCAGGGCGCCGACGAGCATGAAGGGCCCGAACGGGATCGCCGTCTTGCGGGTGCCCCGGCCGGTCAGCAGGACGGCGATGCCGACCGCGCCGCCGAGCAGGAAGGCGGCGAAGAAGCCGACGCACCAGGGCCCCCAGCCCAGCCAGCCCGTGACCATCCCCAGCACGCCGGCCAGCTTGACGTCGCCGAAGCCCATGCCCCCCGGGTGGAGCAGGCACAGCGCGAAGTAGGCGGCGAACAGGACGGCTCCGCCCAGCAGCGCCCGCAGCAGGTCGCCGCTGTCGCTGCCGGCCAGCGCGGCCAGGCCGAGCAGCGCGGCCACGACCGGGTAGCTCGGCAGCGTGAGGACGTCGGGCAGCCGCTTGACGTCCAGGTCGATGAGGGCGAGGGCCAGGCCGACGGCGGCGACGTAGAGGAAGGCGGGCAGGGCGGCGTCGGGCCCCAGCCGCAGGGCCAGCACGGCGAACAGCACCGCCGTGCCCAGCTCCACCAGCGGATAGCGGGCGCTGATGGGCGCCGCGCACTGCCGGCAACGCGCCCGCAGCAGCAGCCAGGACAGGACCGGCACGTTGTCGCGAGGCCGCACCGGCGCGGAGCACGAGGGGCACCGGGACGGCGGGTGCACCACCGAGGCCCCCACCGGCACCCGGGCCACGACCACGTTGAGGAACGAGCCGATCAGCAGGCCGAGGACGCCGGCGGCCGCGGCGAGGGTCAGGAGCACGGGACCAGGGTCGCGCAGCTCCCGCCGGGGCGGCCCGTCACTCGCTGAAGGTGCGTACGGACCAGGCGCTCTTGCCCAGGTCGGCGAGCGCGGGCGGCGGCATGAAGCGCAGCCGCGGGTCGTACCGGTAGTCCTTGCGGTATCCGCGGTCCTGGGCCGCGGGCATGGACGCGAACTGGACGCGTGCGGCGATCGGCCCGCGGAACTGCTGCACGATCGCGCCGAGGACCTTGAGCGTGCCCAGCGCCGGCGCCGTCGTCGTGGGCAGCAGGAAGGAGTTGTTGGGCGCCACGATCGCCGCGTCGATCTGCACGTTGGTCAGCGGATAGGCCTGCGGGCGCAGCGTGGTCACCGGAGGGGACACGTTCGTGCCGTCCAGGCAGTAGGACGTCTCGGGATCCCGCAGCGAGCAGGTCACCGGGTGGTAGACGGTCACGAAGCGCTGCGCGTACAGGCCGAGCACGTCCGTGCCGGCCAGGTCGTCGCCGCCCACGCCGACGTAGCGCAGCGGACCGGTCACCGTCACGTTGTTGGCGGCGGCGACGGTCACCTGGCCCTTGACCCAGCCCTCGACGAACGCGTCACCGCTGCGGCAGTTGTGGAACAGCGGCGACGTGCCGCCCTCCAGGCTGTCGTCGCCGGGCGCCGGGAACCCGACGAGGGTCCGCTGCTCCGCGAGCGTGCAGCTGGTCGCCGCCGGGGTCGGGTCGACCCACAGCACCGGGAACGTGGCCACCGAGATGCCCGTGACCGTGGGGCTGGCCGGCGTGAAGCTGCCACAGGGAGTGCTGCCGGACCAGGGGCTGGTCACGTCCATCGTGCCGCCGGCTCGGAAGATCACCCGCGTCGGTCCGTAGAACCGGCAGGCGGCAGTGCTGCGCAGCTCGCCGTTCGTGCTCGGCATGTCCAGCGGCGCGTAGGTGGGCGGACCCTTCTTGAACGTCGGGGTCGCGGAGTTGGGCGTCGCCCAGTGCGTGCCGGTCGCGTCTGGCCAGCCGCTGTCCACCTCGTCCTCGAAGACCGGCGTCCCGCTCATGAGGAACCTGTCCTCGCTGTGGACGGGGCCGTACAGCGTGTCACCGGTGTTGAACAGGACCGGCCGGCAGAGGGTGTCGTCCCGGGCGCCGGCGAAGGCGGCGCAGTTGGCCTGGCGCGCCGTGTCGTCGGCCGGGTCGTCGTTGGCGAGGTCCCAGGACGTGACCGGGTCCTCGGTCTCGTACCGGGTGAAGTAGAGGTAGTCCAGGAAGGACCCGCGCTTGAGGGTCACCCGGATCGTGCGGTTGCGCAGCGACGTGGGCCCGCTGGCCGCGGCCGACGCGCAGTCGGCGGGAGTTCCCGCGCAGCCGGTGACGACGAGCTCGACGCGGCCGGTCTGCTGGACCAACTTGGCCTGCGTCGCGTCGTTGGTGACCGGCACCGTCGGCGCGGCCGGGTCCGCCGCGAGCTCGTAGCGGAAGGAGGACACCGGGGTGGCCGCCGAGGGGGTGGGCACCGCGACCCAGCCGGCGAACCCGCCGGTGCCGCTGTAGTAGACGCCGGTCCGGTTCACCCGGCTGACGTAGTCCTCGGCGCCGGCCTGGGCCGCCGCCATCGCGACGTGGAACTCCTGCTCCTGCTTGGCCGGGCGCACCTGCCCCATGGCCAGGCTCAACGCGAACGTGCTGAGGATCAGCAGGGTGCTCATGACGCCCATGACGACGACGAGCGCGTACCCGCCGTCCTCGGCCCGCAGGTCGTGCAGCCGTCGAGGCATCACAGCACCACCGCGTCCTGGTTGGGCAGCCACAGCTCGCTCTGCAGGGTCGTCGTCTCGCCGTTGCGCGCCCCGGCCACGGGTACGGCCAGCGTCACGCGCACCTGGCTGATGCAGGGGCGCAGGTCCTCCGCGGGCACTGCCGCGACGGGCACGGACGCCATCCAGGTGGCCGCCGCCGCTCCGCCCGGGGCGGTGCAGGTGGCGCGGCCGGGCCAGTAGGCCAGCTCCGGTCCGGCCGGCAGCCCGCGCGCCAGCTGCCGGGACATCGTGGGGCCCGTGGGCAGGTAGGCGTTCGCGGTCGCGTCCCAGGCCGTCGCGGTGCGCTCCTCGACCAGCGCCTGCAGGGGGGCGTCGTAGCGGTAGGTGAGCCGGTTCGGCGGCCCGGACCCGCCGTCGTTGGCGAAGAACGTCACGGTCGCCGGGTCCGCGACGGTCACGGCGGTGGACCCGGCAACGTTGGAGACGCGGACCGCGAGGCGCAGCTTGCGGGTCAGCTGGTCCATCGCGACGCGCTGGACCGCCACGGCCTCGAGCCGGCCGGTGACGGTCGTCGACGTCCGGGTGGCCAGCGCGAAGGTCGACGCGGCGATGGCGCTGACGATGAGCAGCAGCGTCATGGAGACGAGCAGCTCGGCCAGGCTTACCCCGCGGTCGTCGCGGCGGGCCGGGAGGCGGGCCACTATCGGACCCGGACCGTGACGCTGGGCACGGCCTGGCCGTTCAGCGTGACCGTCGGCCAGGTCGCGTCCCACGGCCGCTGATAGCCGGCGAACGTCCAGGAGCCGTAGGGCAGCTGGACCCGGACCACGCCGTTCCCGTTCGTCGGGCCGAAGCGATAGGCGGCGCCCGCCGTGACCCAGTTGTAGGCGCTGCCCGTCCAGATGGCGATCTTGCTGCCGGGCGGGCAGCCGTACGTCGAGGCGTGGTACGCCCAGATCCACGTGCCGGACAGCGCGGAGTCACCACCGCTCCCGCCGTCCTTGATCACGGTGACGTGCACGGGCTGCATGCGGACGTTGACCGTCGTGGCCGGGGCGGTGACCACCGGAGCCACCTTGCCCACCGTCGCCGGGTTGTTGCCTGCGCAGGTGCCGGCCCAGGCGCGGTAGCCGTCGGGAAAGGGGAACAGCGACGGAAAGGAGTAGGAGGGGCGGCTGACGTAGCCGGTGGGCTGCAGACCGTTGTTGGCCACGGTGGCGCCGTAGGAGAAGCTGGCGTTCGCCGACGAGCAGGCCGAGGCGTTGGAGCCGGGAACCTGGGTGCCCCCCCACGTGGCGCTGTCCGCGAGGTACGTCGGCAGGCAGTAGGTGCTGCTGCCCGGCAGGGTGCTCGCGTCGATGGTCGGCACGGCGGTGATGCTCGTCCGGGGTCCCACGGCGAGCTCGACGACCGGGGAGGCGACCTCCGCCGCCACGTTGACCCGCTGCTCGACGGGCGACTCCCCCTGCAGGCCGACCGTGCCGGCCACGACGACCTGGACGAGATAGGGCCCCGGCACCAGGTCGCGGAAGACGACGCAGCCGAAGCTGTTGGTCGTGCCCGTCTGGGTCGGCCCCGTGAGCGGGGCCTCGGGCACGAGCTGCACCACGGTCGGCGCCGGAGGCTGGTTGGCCGGGTTGCGCAGCCGCACCCGCTGGGCGCCCCGGCCCGGGCTGTCGGCGGTCGGCGCGAGCAGCAAGGTGTCGGCGGTGACGGGCTGGGCCGCGCTGCCCGTTCCGGCGGTGGCTCCCCACTGCACCTCGACGCGCACCTGCTTGTGGGAGTTGCGGCTCAGCTGCGGGCCGCGGCACGTCTCGTCGCCGGTGGCGAGCACCCAGCTGGCGGTCGTGCGGGCGGAGAAGTTGGGGGCACCGGGGACGGCGGCCCACGAGGTGCTGACCACGCTGGAGACGTCCTGGGCCCGCGCCTGCTCGATGAGCTGCGCGGCCAGCGACGCCGCGGTCACCTGGTCGCGCGACCGGGCGCTGCTCTTGGTGGCGGCCCCGAGGCCGGCCAGCACCGCGGTGGCCATCATCATCAAGATGGCGATCGCCACGACCACCTCGGCGACACCGAACCCGTCGTCACGGCCGCGGGGCGCGAGAGCCCTGCCACGCCGGGCCGAATCGGAAGCGTCCATGTGTCCTCATCGACGATGGGCCCGGCAGACTTGAGCACCGAACGGCCGCGAGGGCGGCCCCCGACTGGGGACCGCCCTCGTGACGTTGCTGCTGTGGCGGCGCAGGCCGCAGTGCTGCTACGGGCAGGCAGCCGGCTTGGTGATGCTGGGAGCGCCGCTGCTGGCAGACATGTAGTAGGTCTTGCCGCCGTTGGCGTGCACGCTGGTCATGCAGTAGTCGTCGGCCGCGGTCGCCGGGGCGGCCACCGCGACGACGGTGACCGGGGTGTCGGCGGCGGAGTTGTAGCCGTAGGCCTTCAGGTCAGCCGTCGCGGACGCGACCGGGATGTACGTGGCCTTCTCGGAGCGGTAGGACTCCTGGGCCGTCGCAGCGTTGCGCAGGGAGGACTGCGCCGCGGCGTTCCAGCCCTTCTCGCGCTGCTTGAGGAACGTCGGAATGGCGATCGCCGAGAGGATGCCGATGATGATGACGACGACCAGGAGCTCGATGAGGGTGAAGCCCTCGTCCTCCCGGCCGAGGGCCTTGTTGATACGAGCGAACACGTCTGTCTCCTTCGGGTGAGGACGAGGTACGAGCCGGAAGGTCCGGCACCAGGTGGACCTGCGGCAGGTGGTGCGCCCTGCCTCCGCGAGGCGGAGAGGTGTGCGCCGTGCCTGTGCAGCTGGCCTTGCGGTGAGGTCGTGCGGGTCCTGTTTGCCTTCCCCCGTGTTGTCGGACCCTGGGAGGAGCACCTTGAGCCCGCCGTTCGGCTTATTCGCCGACTGGGCCAGTTGCCGGTCGTGGCGGGCGTCCGGCCGGCCTAAGGGCGCCCCCGCTGAGCCGGGCGCCCTTAGGCGGCAGGATCAGTAGAGAACGACCTCGCCGACGGGCGGCGGGACGTCCGCCGGAGGAGCCTCCGGCGTGGGCGTGGGCGTGGCCGGGAGCAGCGGGACCGGCCCGATGAAGTCGCAGCCCTTTCCCTTGCCGTGCTGGCCGGCCTGGTCCTTGCCCTTGCTCTTGCTGGAGCTGTTGCGGTCGTCGCGGTCGTCGCCCTTGTGGTTGCCCCTGGCGTCGTCGCGGTCGTCGCGGTCGTCGCGGTCGTCGCTGTCGTCGCGGTCGTCGCTGTGGCCGTAGCCCTTGTCGTCGCTCTTGTCGTCGCCGTGGCCGTAGCCCTTGTCGTCGCTCTTGCTGGAGCCGACGCACAGGAGGCTGGCCTTGGCGTAGTTGCCATGACCGTTGTAGGTGGCCGCGTTGCCGCCCTTGCCGTTGTTGCAGCTGGCGTTGCTGCCGGCGGTCTCGTGCGCCGTCGCCGCCGCAGCCGGCGTCAGCAGGGCAGCCGTGGCCACCAGAACGGTGAGAGTCCTTCTCATGATTCCTCCATCGGATGCGACGACCCGACGGTCGTCACCTTGATGCCTCGACAGGCTTCGCCCCGCGCTGCACGCCCGTTGGGACCAACTTCAGCGGGCCGTTCGGCGTAATCGGCGCCTGCACGGCAGCCGGCGCGGGGTTCGGGCG
>JAOPWI010000354.1 GCA_025965755.1 Frankiales bacterium
CGGGGAGCGGTCGGCCTACGCCCACCGCTGCGCCTGCGTCATGGCGCTCGTCGTGACGAGCACGCCGGCCCTGCTGGCCGAGCTCGCCGGCCGGCCGGCGGTCGCCGCCGTGCAGGTCGCCCGCACCACCACGCTCGCCGGCCTGACGATCGTCCCGCTGGCCCCGGAGGCAGCGGCCACGGGCATCGTGACGGCGCTGCCCGACCCGCCCCGTCCGGGGGAGCGCTAGCGGTAGAGCACGTCCCGCAGCCAGGGCTCGTCGAGGTTCTCGCGCAGCGCGAGCTGCGGACGCCCGCCGTCGGGCACCTGGGTCACCTCGTCGGCGGTGATCAGCAGCGGCCTGTCGAAGCCGCGCTCGGCCGGCGACGTCGCCCTCGCGGCAGCCGGGCCGAAGGCCGGGTCGATGAGCGCGAGCTGGGTCCACCCGCGGCGGCGCATGGGGACCACCGCCGCGCCGAGGCCGTCGTGGTCGGCTGCCAGGCCCGTACGCAGGCTGCGGGCCCCCAGCAGCGTCACCACGTCGCAGTCACCGATCGGTCGGAGCTGGCCGCGGGCGTCGCGCCGGGCCATGGTGACCGCGAGCCGGCCCATGTCCTCGAGGTAGGCGGCCGCGTCGAGCCAGGCCGCGCCCGCGTCGATGCCCGCGTGGTCGAGGGCCGACGGCGGGACCAGCACGACCTTGTCGAGGTCGTTCCCGTCGAGCCCGACGGCGCCGAAGCCGAGGTCGAGGACGTCGCCCAGAACGCGCTCGCAGACCCAGTCCAGGCCCGGGTGCAGGAAGTGGTCGACGGGCAGGCCGACGGGGCGCAGCATGTCGCGCAGCTCGACCGGGCCGACGTCGGCGCACCAGCGGCGGGCGAGGAGCCAGGCGGCCAGGCGGGTGCGACCCTCCTCGGACTCCGGGTCGTGACCGGCCAGCGCGCGACGGCACTCCGACCAGGGCACCCAGACGTCGGGCCAGCCGGGGAGGACGACGCCGTTCTCCGACGGGTCGACGTCCACGTCGTGCAGGACCGACACGGCCAGCACGCCGAGGCGGAGCTCGACGGCGCTGGGGGTCCTCATCCATGAACGATACCGGCGGCTCCCCCGTCTCATGCGGGGCCGACAGGGTGATCCAGGGGCTGCGATCGGCCGACAGGAGCCCGGTCGGCGCACCCGGCGGTGACCTGCGCCTCGCGCCCACCTCACGTGCCGCGGGCTACCGTCGAGCCGTGCGAGTTCTGGTGGTCGAGGACGAGGTGCCGCTGGCGGACGCCGTGGCCCGGGGGCTTCGCCGCGAGGGCATGGCCGTCGACGTCGCCTACGACGGCGACCTGGGTCTCGAGAAGGCGCTCGTCACGCGCTACGACGTGCTCGTCCTGGACCGGGACCTGCCCCTCATCCACGGCGACGACGTCCTGCGGCACCTGACCGCCGACGGCTCGCTCACCCGCGTGCTCATGCTCACCGCGTCCGGCGGCCTCAGCGACCGGGTCGCGGGCCTCGAGCTCGGTGCCGACGACTACCTCGCCAAGCCGTTCGCCTTCGAGGAGCTGGTCGCCCGGGTGCGCGCGCTCGGCCGCCGCTCGACCCCGCCGGCAGCGCCGGTGCTGCACGGTCCGGGCGGCCTGGTGGTCGACCCGGCCCGGCGCACCGCGACGCGCTACGGCACCGACCTGGAGCTGACCCGCAAGGAGTTCGGCGTGCTGGAGACCCTGCTGCGCGCCGAGGGCGCCGTCGTCAGCAGCGAGGAGCTGCTGGAGCGGGTCTGGGATGAGAACGCCGACCCGTTCACCACGACCGTCCGGGTCACGGTCATGACCCTGCGCAAGAAGCTCGGCGACCCGCCCGTGGTGCACACGGTCGTCGGCGCGGGCTACCGCCTCACCGATGGCTGAGCCGCGCCCCCGGTTCGGGGTGCGCAGCACGCTGCGCTGGCGGCTCACGCTCGTCTACAGCGCCGTCGCCGTCGCCGTCGGGCTGCTGCTGCTGGTGCTGTCCTTCGTGGTCGTCGATCAGGCCCTCAAGGCCGGCTCGCTCCCGCCCGGGTACGTCATCCGGGTGTCCCGCCCGGGACCCGACCTGGTGATCACGCTGGGAGAGGTGCAGGACGACCTGCGCCGCCAGGCCCTGGACCGGCTGCTGCGTCAGGGCGTGCTCGGCCTGCTGCTGCTCGGGGCGGCCGGGGTCGCCGTGGCGTACGTCCTGGCCGGCCGGGTGCTGCGGCCGCTGCAGGACATCACCGCCGCCGCTCAGCGGCTGAGCGCCGAGCAGCTGGACGCCCGGCTGTCCCTGGCCGGCCCGCGCGACGAGCTCAAGCAGCTGGCGGACACCTTCGACGAGATGCTCGACCGGCTGCAGGCGTCCTTCGAGGGCCAGCGCCGGTTCGTCGCCGACGCCAGCCACGAGCTGCGCACCCCGCTCGCCGTCATGCGCACCGAGGTCGACGTCGCGCTGGCCGATCCGGACGCCTCGGTCGACGACCTGCGGGCGGCGGCCCAGGTGGTCCGCGAGGCGACCATGCGGGCCGACCGGCTGGTGGACAGCCTGCTGCTGCTGGCCCGCAGCGACCGGCTCTCGCCCGAGGCGCTGCCCTCCCGGGAGCGGGTCGAGCTGCCGCAGGTCTGCCAGGAGGCGGTGCAGGCCGTGCAGGGGGAGATCGACGCGCGGCGGCTGCAGCTCGCCGTGTCCTACGCCCCGGCCGGCGTGCTGGGCGACCGGGGCCTGCTGGGGCGCCTGGCCGGCAACCTGGTGGAGAACGCCGTGCGGCACAACGTGGACGGCGGCTGGATCCGGGTGGACACCGGCACGGTGGCCGGCCGGGCGCGCCTGCAGGTCAGCAGCTCCGGTCCGGTGCTGCCGCCCGAGGAGGTGCCCGCGCTGTTCCAGCCCTTCCGCCGCTACGGCACGGCGCGGACCGCCCGGCGCGGCGCCGGCCTCGGGCTGTCCATCGTGCGGGCGGTGGCGGCGGCGCACGGGGGCACGGCCGCGGCCGAGGCGGTGCCCGGCGGCGGGCTGGTCGTCACGGTGGACCTTCCGCGCAGTCCCTGACCGCCCGGTGCGCGTGACCAGGCGCAGGTAGCCCGGGCGGGGGGCCGTCTCTGCCCCGTACTGAGGGTCTTCGGCGAACGGGGTACGGCCGTGACCTGGGCGGGAGATGCTGCGCGGGTCGGACGGCTTCGCGCCGCCCGGCCCGCGTACGGCAGGTGGCCGCGCCCTGAGGGGGGACCGCGGTCACCTGCTCGGACCACAGCGCCGCCCCGTCGAGGGGGCCGGACGGCGCGGCTCGACCCGCAGGCCGCCGCCGGACGGCGCGGCCTGCGGGCACGTCGCACGGT
>JAOPWI010000372.1 GCA_025965755.1 Frankiales bacterium
CGAAGGGTCTGGCCACGGGGATCTACTTCTCGGGAGGCCGCTCGGTTGTAGAGCATGTCTACGACGGCATCGCCGTTGCCGAAAGCTGGGGCTTCCGCTGAGAGCACCACGAACGCGCCGCCCTCCAGTCGAGTTCCGCTGGCCCGAGCGTCCTCAGTCGCCCTTATAAAGTTTCTGCAACTCGTACAGGCCGGATGGCTGAATCGCTGCAGTTCCCTAGTGTCATTCGCAGCCAGAGCCGTCTGCAGCACGCCGACATAGAACCGCGCAAAGGCTGCCGCCCCCTGCGGTGTCTCGGCCCGCGCCGCCAGCGGCACCTCGACCGCCACGGCGGACGGTGAGGTAGCGACCGAGGGCGGCGGAGTCACCGGCGGCAACGTCTTGGGCGGCTCGCCTGAGGCGCCGCTGCAGCCGGCCAGCAGCAGCCCCACCAGGGGGACGAGCGCGACACGACGGGCGGGCACGGCCCAAGGTTATCGAGCCACCGGCTACCGCGACAGGGCCGTGTGGACAAGGCCGGGCGAGTTTCGGAGCATGCAGAGCCGAGGGCCCGTCCGCTGCACCCACCGCGGCCGGTGGGCAGCGGCATGCCTGCCGCCGGCCCCTACGCCGCCTTGGCCAGCCCCAGGAACGCCGGCTTGTAGCCAGGGAACACCCGCGACAGGTCCGCGACCCCGAGGCGCCGCGTGAGCAGCTCCCCCAGGATGTCCCGGTAGTCGTTCACGCCCGGCAGATCGCCGCGCTCGAGCGCTCCCAGGCCGCCGAACTTGCCGTGCACGCCACCCACCAGCCCGCCCCCGAAGAGCATGACCGCGTTGCCGTGCCCGTGGTCGACGCCCCCGGAGCCGTTCTCGCTGACCCGTCGGCCGAACTCCGACAGCGTCACGACGTTGGTCGAGGCGAAGCGCGGTCCCAGGTCGGCCGCGAAGGCCGCCAGGGCAGCAGCGAACTCGGTCAGCTTGCGCGCCATCCAGCCGCTGTCGTGCTTGCCGAGGCCGGAGTGCATGTCCCAGTCGCCGAGGTCCAGGGTGGCGATCTTCAGGCCGACGTCGCCCTTGATCAGGCGCGCGATGTCGCGCAGGGCCACGCCGAAGTCGTTCTTGGGGTAGACGACCCCGTCCGGCAGCGGCGGGGTGTTCTTCTGCAGGGCGGTGGCGGTGTCCAGCGTCGAGAGCGCGCCCGCGGCAGAGGCCGCCAGGTGTGCCGGCGCGTCCTTGTGCAGCGCGGTCAGCGCGGTCAGCATGCGCGGGCCGATCCACGAGGCGGCCTCGAGCTTCATACCGTCGAGCTTGCGGACGGCCATCTTGGAGTTCGGCCCGGTCATCGACAGCGGGAGGGCGCCGGAGCCGACCTGGGTCGCGGTGAAGGCCGACGGCACGCCGGTCAGGTCCAGCACCCGGTCCAGCCATCCGGTCCGCAGGTTCGAGCCCGGCGCGGCGCGCTCGAGCTCCTCCTGAGCCGAGAAGTGCGAACGGGTGGCGTCCGGGGTGCCGACGTCGTGGACGAGAGCCATCTGGCCGGCGTCCCACAGCGGCTTGAGCGCCGCGAGCGCCGGATGCATGCCAAAGGTCGGGTTCAGCTGCAGCACCGACGACGCAGGCAGCCCGATGGAGGGCCGGAGCGAGGCGTACAGCGGGTCGGCCACGGGCGCGAACGCCGACAGGCCGTCGAAACCGCCGCGCAGGGACAGCACGACGAGCGTGCCGCCGGTCGACGGGCCCTCGGCAAAGGCGTAGCGCGTGGACACGCTCGGCAGCGCGACAGCCGCGCCGACGAGGGCCGCGCCACGCAGGAAGCCGCGGCGCGACAGGCCACGGTTCTCCTCGCAGCCGCACTCGGAGGGGACGGGATCAGTGCTCAACGAAGGCTCCAGTACGGGGAGTCGAGAACGAGCGCGGCCAGAATCGGCAGCAGGTCGAAGTCCCACTTGCGCGGGGCGGCGGTGGCCGGGATGCCGATGAAGGCGACGAGAGCCGCGGCGTGCTCAGGGCGCATCGGCTGGCAGAGCAGCGCGCGGCTGAGGCGGTCGACGAGCTGGCCGACGGTCGTGACGGTGGGCGCGTCGATGCGTGCCCGCAGGTCCGGAGCCGGCAGCCCGTTCTTGGCCCACCACCCGCCGGCATGCCCGACGTGCGCGTTCCAGCGGCCGAGGGTCGAGGCCGGGCTGGCCCAGGCGGCCGCGACGTCGGGATAGCCGTTCGGCGGGTGCCAGCCCAGCGGGCCGTGGCCCAGCTGACCGATCTGCCAGAGCACGTCGCTGATCGCCTTGCCCGGACCGGCCGGGTCGCTCGGCTGCACCTGCAGCGTGCGCAGGGTGGCGACGACGTCCTCGTACGGGCGGCGCACCTTCTGCCCGATGCTCGCGGCGAACTCGGCCGAGGCGAACAGCGCCCGCAGCACCGGCACGATCGCGGTGTCATGGGCGAGGTAGACCGCGGCCAGCGTGTCGACCAGCGACGCCGGCGGGGTGTCGGACACGAACCGGAGGCACAGCTTGGTGGCCAGCCGGCGGGCCGTCCCCGGGTGGCGGGCGAGGTGGTTCAGGTAGGAGGTGATGGCCGCCTCGCCGTCGGCGGCGCTCGCGTTGGGATGGGACCAGCCCAGCACGGTGAGGGCGCCCCGGTACCGGAAGTCGGCCCGGTAGCGGAAGCTGCCGACCTGCTCGGCCGGCACGTTCTTGTCCCAGGCGTTCCACACCGACAGGCCGGTCAGCGCCAGCGCGCTCTGCCGCATGTCGCTCTCGGTGTAGCCGGCGCCCAGGCCGACGGTGTGCAGCTCGAGGATCTCCCGGCCGTAGTTCTCGTTCGGCTTGGAGCCCCGGCTGTCGGCGTTGTCCAGGTAGCGCAGCATCGCGGGGCTGCGCGCCGAGGCCTGCAGCATGTCGGCGAACCGGCCGAGCGCGTGCGGGCGGATGACGGTGCGGTCATCGAGCGGCTTGCAGTCCCAGACCTCCGACGACGGGGTCGCGATGTTGAAGTGGTTCGACCAGAAGTCGACCATCACCTCGAACAGCTGGCGCTTGGACCACACCGAGCGCACCAGATGGGCCCGGCACACCTGGTCCATCGCCGTCCACGAGCCGCCGCTGAGCTCCGCGCGCAGCTCGGCCGGCGTCTTGGTCAGCAGGGAGTAGCCCGACACCCAGCGCTCGACCTGGCTGTCGTCGATGCCCTGCGGCGCCAGCTGCTGGTCCAGCCAGGCGCTGACGCCCAGCGCCTTCACCTCGGCGAGCAGCTCGGGCGTGGGGCCGTACGTCGCGCGCCGCAGCAGGTGCAGCACCGGGTCGTCGCTGAGCAGCCCGGGCGTGGCCGGGGCCACCGCCTGGACCGGCGAGACCGTCGGCTTGCGCACCGTCGTGGTCGCCGGCTTGGCGACCGGCTTGGCGACCGGCACGGCGACCGGCTTGGCCGCGGGCCTTCCCGGTGGCTTCACCACCGGCTTGAGCACCGGGCGGGCCACCTTGCGGCGGGCCACGGGACGGGCCTTGAGGCGCAGCGGCGTGCC
>JAOPWI010000382.1 GCA_025965755.1 Frankiales bacterium
GGTCGACGGCCCGGCGCACCGACCAGGCGGGCAGGTCGCCGGGCGACCGCGGGAACGAGTAGCCCCAGAACTGCGCCAGCACGTCGACGTTGCGCAGCGGCCGCAGCACCAGCAGGTAGGCCACGGCCAGGGAGACCACCCAGGGCGCCAGCAGCAGCGCCGTCCGCAGCTGCCGGGACCGCAGCACCAGCACCAGGCTGGTGCCGGCCAGCAGGAACACGGTCGGGAACGACACCCAGACCGCGACCGCACCGGTCAGCCCCAGAAGCAGCGGCCGTTGCGTCTGCGCGACCAGCAGCACGACCAGCACGGCGGCCACGTCCGTGGCGTACGGCTTGACCTCGGTGGAGTAGTAGACGAGCCCCGGGTGCAGCGCGGCCAGGCCGACGGCGACCGGGACCAGCCAGCGGGAGAGCAGCCGCGTGGCCAGCCGCCACAGCAGCAGCAGCGCGAGGCAGCCGGACAGCAGCGGCACCACCCGCAGGGCGCGCTCGGTCGGGCCCAGCTGCTCGACCCAGAACCGCGAGGCCAGCAGCCACAGCACGGGCGCGGCCTGCTTGTGCAGCAGCGGCTCGGTGGCCAGCTCGGCGGACGACCGCTCCACCAGGCTGCGGGCCAGCAGCGCCTCGTCGAGCCACAGCGAC
This sequence comes from Frankiales bacterium, assembly GCA_025965755.1. Lineage (GTDB taxonomy): Bacteria > Actinomycetota > Actinomycetes > Mycobacteriales > SCTD01 > RYN-170. The sequence goes on from JAOPWI010000382.1 coordinate 645, forward strand.
CGGCCGCCGGCCCACTGCAGCAGGCGCACCTGGAGGCCGAGCAGGACCAGCCCGGCGCTCAGCAGGGTCGGCCACTCCAGCGCGAGGAGCCGGCGCAGCGGCTCGTGGCGGACGTGCCGGGCCGGATCGGCGCGCCGGAGCGGCCCGCTGGTCCGGCGCGGTGCGGCCGGCAGCAGCCGCGGGGAGCTCACCGGGCTGTTACGTGCGGGGCGGCAGGGGGCGCCGGGCGGTCACCCGGCGGCCGTGCGAGCGCTCACGCGTCAGGATCCACAGCGCCTCGACGCCGTCCTTCCAGGTGAGCTTCTTGCCTTCCTCGCGGCTGCGCGCCTTGTAGGTGATCGGCACCTCGAAGGGCCGGATGCCGCGGGCCAGCAGCTTGCCGGTCACCTCGGCCTCCATGCCGAAGCCCTCGGCCCGGATGCCGAGCTCCCGGTAGAGGGGGAGCGGCATGAGCTTGAAGCAGGTCTCCAGGTCGGAGATCCAGCAGTCGAACAGCACGTTGGCCGACATCGTCACGGCCTTGTTGCCGACGACGTACCAGAAGCTGTACGCCGTGTGGCTGCCGAACGTGCGGGTGCCGTAGACGACCTGCGCCTCGCCGGCGAGGACCGGCTTGAGCAGCAGCGGGATCTCCTCGGGCGCGTACTCGAGGTCGGCGTCGCAGATGATCATGTAGTCGCCGGTGGCGCTGGCCGCGGCGGTGCGCACGGCGGCGCCCTTGCCGCGATTGGCCGGGTGGTGGACGACCTGCAGGCGGGGGTCCGCGAGACCGGCGAGCAGCTCGCGGGTGCCGTCGGTGCTGCCGTCGTCGACGACCACGACCTCGACCGCGCACGGGTAGTCGACGTCCAGGACCCGCTTGAGCGCGGCCAGGACGGTGGCCGCCTCGTCGTAGACGGGGACGAGCACCGACAGCTTCACGCTGGGCGAGGCTACCGGGCGCGGGGTCAGACGGGCGGGAGAGGGGCGTGCGGCTCCGGCGGCAGCTCCACCGCGACGGCGTCGCCGGGCCGGACCTGCCCGCCGACGACCACCACGCCCATCACCCCGGCCCGGCGGACCAGCCCGCCGTCCGGGTCGCGGTCGACCAGCGCCGGCAGCAGGCCCTGCTGGAAGCGGTCGAGCAGCACGCACGGCGTGCGCAGGCCGGTCAGCTCGACGGCCGCGCCGGCGCCGAGGCGCAGCCGGGTGCCCGCCGGCAGCTTCAGCAGGTCCAGGCCCTCGGTCAGGACGTTCTCCCCGAGGTCGCCCGGCCCGACCCGGAAGCCGCGGTCGGTGAGCTCGTCCAGCAGCTCGGCGCCGAGCAGGTGCACCTGCCGCAGGTTCGGCGCCTGCGGCTGCCGGCGCTTCGCGTACCGGTGCTGGACGGTGCCGCCGGCGTGCGCGTCACCCGTGACGCCGTGGCCGGCCACGAGCAGGATCGCGTTCTGCGGCTCCTTGGAGAAGCCGTGCCGCGGGGAGCTGCTCACCGAGCTGACGCGTGGCACGTCCCGACGCTACCGAGCGGGCTCTGGCAAGGTGGCCCACGTGCTGGCTCCCGTCGTCGATCTGGCCTGGCTGTCCGACCATCCCGAGGCGGTGCTGGCCGATGTCCGCTGGTACGGCGACGGCCGCTCCGGCCGGCAGGGCTACGAGCGCGGGCACCTGCCCGGCGCCGTCTTCGTCGACCTGGACCGCTGGCTGGCCGGCCCGCCGTCGCCCGCGCACGGCCGCCATCCGCTGCCCGACCCGGAGGTCTTCGCCGAGGGGATGCGCCAGGCCGGGATCGGGGACGCGAGCACGGTGGTGGCCTACGACGACGACGCCGGCGCCATCGCCGCCCGGCTGGTCTGGATGCTGCGGGTGACCGGTCACCAGGCCGCCCTGCTGGACGGCGGCCTCACCGCCTGGCGGGGCCCGCTGGCGACCGGGGTGCAGACCCGCCCGCCCGCGTCGTTCACCGCGAGCCGGTGGCCGGTCGAGCGCCTGGCCGGCATGGACGACCTCGGCGACGGGCCGCTGCTGGACGCGCGGCCGGCCGAGCGCTACCGGGGCGAGGTCGAGCAGCTGGACCCCCGCCCCGGCCACGTGCCGGGCGCGCGGAGCCTGCCCTGCCGGCAGAACGTCGACGCCAGCGGCCGGCTGCTGCCCCTTCCCGAGCTGCGCCGCCGGCTGGCCGAGGTCGGCGTCGACCGGCAGACGCCGTGGGTGTCGTCCTGCGGCTCGGGCGTCACGGCGTGCCACACGCTGCTCGTCGCCGAGCACCTGGGGCTGGCGCCGGGTCGCCTCTACGCCGGCTCGTGGTCGCAGTGGGCGGCCAGCGAGCGGCCGGCGGCGACGGGGGAGCAGCCCGGCTGAGCCCGGCATGGCAGGGTGTGGCCCGGGTCACACGGACCCGGGACGGGAGCAGGCGATGACCGAGCTGGAGCTGCCCGGGGAGCAGGACGAGCGGCGCCAGCAGGTGCGCCGCTGGCTGGCCGAGCACCCGTCGCCGACCGGGCGGCAGCTCGCCGAGGCCGGCTTCGTCGCGCCGCACTGGCCCCGCCCCTGGGGGCTCGGCGCCGACCCGGTGCACCAGCTGATCATCGACGACGAGCTGCGGCGCGCCGGTGTGTCCCGGCCCAGCAACCAGATCGGGATCGGCTGGGCCGGCCCGACGATCCTGCACGCCGGCAGTGAGGAGCACAAGCAGCGCTACCTGCTGCCGCTGCTGGCCGGAGAGGAGATCTGGTGCCAGCTGTTCAGCGAGCCCGGCTCCGGCTCGGACCTGGCCAGCCTGTCCACCCGGGCGGTCCGGGCCGCCGACGGCTGGGTCGTCAACGGGCAGAAGGTGTGGACCTCCGGCGCGCAGGTCTCCCGGTTCGGCATCCTGCTCGCCCGCACCGATCCCGACGCCGCGAAGCACCGCGGCATCTCCTACTTCCTGTGCCCCATGGACGCGCCCGGCGTGACCGTGCGGCCGCTGCGCGAGATGACCGGCAAGGCGATCTTCAACGAGGTCTTCCTCGACGACGTCCACCTCGGGCCGGACGCGCTGGTCGGCGAGGTCGGCGACGGCTGGACGCTGGCCAAGGTCACCCTCGGCAACGAGCGCGTCAGCCTCAGCTCCGGCGGGGCGTTGTGGGGTGCCGGACCGACGGCGTACGACCTCATCGAGGCGGTCCGCCGCCGCGGCGGCACGCGCGACCCGCTGCTGCGGGACCGCCTCGCCCGGCTGTTCGTGGACGCCGAGGTGCTGCGCCTCATGCGGCTGCGGATGCTCGCCGCGACCATCGCGGGGCAGCAGCCGGGCCCGGAGGCGTCGGTGCGCAAGATGCTGGCCGACCAGCACGGCCGCGACATCATGGACCTGGCCCGCGACCTGGCCGGAGCCGAGGGCCTGCTCGAGGGCGCCGGCCCGCTCGGCGACGACTCGCAGGACTGGCACTACGGCTGGCTGTTCGCTCCGGCGCTCACCATCGGGGGCGGCACCTCGCAGGTGCAGCGCAACATCCTGGCCGAACGGGTGCTCGGGCTGCCGCGGGACGGCGATCCGGACGCCGGCCGCAGCTGGTCCCAGACGCGGCGGGCCCGCGCGTGAGCCTCCAGGAGCAGGTCAGCCGGACCCCCGAGCAGGAGCAGCTGCGCAGCTCGGTGCGCCGGTTCTTCGCCGACCACGTGGACGAGCCGGCCGTGCGCCGGCTGGCCGACTCCGACAGCGGCGTCGACGCCGACCTGCACGCCCGGCTGGCCGGCGCGCTGGGCGTGCACGGCCTGGCGGTGCCCGAGGAGCACGGCGGCTCCGGTGCCGGCTGGGTCGAGGTGGCCCTGGTCGCCGAGGAGGCCGGGCGCTGCCTGTACGGCGGGCCGTACCTGTCGACCGCCGTGCTGTCGGTCGCCGCCCTGCTGGCCAGCGACGATCGGCGCGCCCTGCCGGGTGTCGCGGACGGCACCACCGTCGCCGCGCTCGCCTTCGTCGAGCAGGACCGGTCCTGGGATGCCGGCGGCACCACGATGCGCGCGGTCCCGTCCGGCGACGGCTGGGCGCTCACCGGGCAGAAGCGGTTCGTCGTCGACGGGCACGTGGCCGACCTGCTGCTGGTGACGGCCGGGACCGACGACGGCGTCGCGCTGTTCGCGGTCGAGGGACAGGCCCCGGGCGTCACCCGGGAGCAGCACGCCACGCTCGACCGCACCCGCCGGCTGGCCGCCGTGCGGCTGGACGGCGCCCCCGGCGTGCTGATCGGCGACGGGCTTCGCGCCGTGGACGCGGCGGTCACCGCGGGCTGCGTCGCGCTCGCCGCGGAGCAGCTCGGAGGCGCCCAGCGGCTGCTCGAGCTGAGCACGGGGTTCGCGCTGGACCGCGAGCAGTTCGGCCGCCCGATCGGCGGCTTCCAGGCGATCAAGCACCTGCTGGCCGACGTGCTGATCGGTGTCGAGTCGGCCCGGTCGCTGGCCCACCACGCGGCCTGGGCGCTCACTGCCGGCCGGCCCGAGGCGGCCTCGCTGGCGCACACCGCGCAGTCGTACTGCTCCGAGCTGTTCCTCTCGGCGGCCCGGACCACGATCCAGGTGCACGGCGGCACCGGCTTCACCTGGGAGCACCCGGCCCACCTGTACTACCGGCGGGCCAAGAGCGACGAGCTGCTCCTCGGCACGCCGGCCGAGCATCGCGCCGCGCTGGCGGACCTGCTGGGGGTCTGAGCCGGGCTGCCCTCAAGCGCGTCCCCGCGGCGGTCGAAGCGAGGTGCATGGGTCTGAGGCACGCCCGGCGTGGCGTCGACGTGGCGGTGGCCGGGTGATGTATGCGTTCCCGCTGCCGCGCCCCGACCCCGTGTGCGCGCTGTGCCACGACGGCATCGAGCTCGGTGGGCCGGCCGTCATGTCGTGGCGCCCGCGCCGGGACCCGTCCGGCCCGTGGCGGGACCGCTGGGTCCCGTTCGTCGAGGACCTGCGCACCGCTCCGCAGCGGCTGCTCCATCCGCGGTGCTTCGCCGACGACCAGGGCGTCGACGCCATGGTCGGCCTGGTGCACGCGCACGACTCGGGCGTGCGGGAGGCGGAGTACCGGCACTGGCGCGCCAGCCACGGAATCCAGTAGCGCTGCCGCCGGCCCGCGGTCGACGCGGTCCGAGGGCTGCGGCCCCGACCGCCTATTGTTGCGGTGCGTGTCCGGCGCGGACGCCTCGACGGTCGCACAGCCCGGTCCCCGAGGTCCCCGCCGGGAAGCGTCAGGCTCGGGCTCAGCCGGGTGCTCACCGGTTGCCGCGCCGTCCGCCGGGACCGGGATCGCGACGACGGGCTCGCCCGTCCGGCCGGGAGCACGCGGCGAGACATTGCGAGTACGCCGTCCGAGAGGTCCGGACGCGGGAGGAGGGGTGCGTGGCTACACGAGACCGCCGTACGCCGCGCGCTGCCGCGCCCGTGCAGCGCCAGCAGCGGGGCGGCCGCGGCCGCGAGGAGCAGGGCATCGTCGCGGTGCTCGGCAAGGCGGTCCGCGACGTGGAGATGGCCGTGCAGCGCGGCCGGCTCCGCGAGTCGACCCGCGCCACCTTCCAGGCGCTCGCGCTGCTCGTGCGCGAGGAGCGGGCCCGCATCCAGGCCGACGACATCAGTGAGGGTCGCCGGGCCGACCAGCTCAAGCGCCTGGACGGCGTGGCCACCGTGCTGGCCCGGACCGCCGCCCGCGACGGGTCGCTGCTGCAGCTGCTTGCCGAGGACGCCGAGATGTTGCACGACACCCGGCCGCTGCTGCGCGAGATGCGCCTGGCTGCCGGCGTCGACCAGCCGGAGGAGGAGCCGGTGCCCCGGCCCGCCAAGACGGCGACGACGGCGCCCCGGCCGGAGCGGCAGGTCGTGCCGCAGTCGGTCATCTCCCGGCAGCTGGCCAACCCCTTCCTCGCCCCCGACTTCTCCGCCCCGCCGCCGCCGCCCCGGCCGCGCCTGCTGGCCAGCTGGGAGCTGCTGGGCCCGTTGCTGCGGTCGTTCGAGGAGGCCTCCGGCGGGGCCTCGTCGTGCATGCGCCTGCCCGAGCCGGCGTCCCTGCAGGCGGCCGCCGGCCGGATGCTCATGCCGCACCAGGCTCAGGTCGTGGCCGCCGCGGCCGAGGGCCACCGCACCTTCCTGCTCGCCGATGAGCCGGGCCTGGGCAAGACCGCGCAGGCGCTGCTGGCCGCCGAGGCCGCCGGCGCGTACCCGCTGCTCGTCGTGGTTCCCAACGTCGTCAAGACCAACTGGGCCCGCGAGGCCGGTCTCTGGACGCCCAACCGGTCGGCCACGGTCGTGCACGGCGACGGGCACAGCGTGGACGGGTTCTCCGACATCGTGGTCGTCAACTACGAGGTTCTGGACCGCCACGTCGGCTGGCTGGGCAGCTTCGGGTTCCGCGGCATGGTCGTGGACGAGGCCCACTTCATCAAGAACAAGAGCTCGCAGCGGTCGCAGCACGTGCTCGGGCTGTCGGAGCGGCTGCGGGCGCGCACCGTCCGACCGCTGCTCATGGCCCTGACCGGCACGCCGCTGATCAATGACATCGAGGACTTCCTGGCCATCTGGGAGTTCCTGGGCTGGATCGACGACAGCGAGCCCGGGCCGCAGCTGATGGCAGCTCTGGAGCGCAACGGCCTCACGCCGGTCGACTTCGGCTTCTATCCGGCCGCCCGCCAGGCCGTCATCGACCTCGGCATCGTGCGCCGGCGCAAGGTCGACGTGGCCGCCGACATCCCCGCCCGGCGCATCGCGGACCTGCCGGTCGAGCTGGACGGCGCGCTCGGCCGCTCCGTCCGCGACGCCGAGCGCACGCTGGCGCGCCGCCTGGTCAAGCGCTACCAGAGTGCCCTCGAGGCGCGCTCGCCCGGCGTCGTGCCCGACGGCATCGATCACGAGCTGGTGCGCAAGGTCGCGGCGTGGGAGCGGCAGGACGGCAAGGACGACCCGAGCGACGAGAACGTCTTCACGATGATGCGCCGCATCGGTCAGGCCAAGGCGGTGCTCGCCGCCGACTACGCCGCCCAGCTCGCCCGCAACGTCGGCAAGGTGGTGTTCTTCGCCACGCACGTCGACGTCATGGACGCCGCCGAGCTGACGTTCGCGCAGCGCGGCCTGGGCTACCGGTCGATCCGTGGCGACCAGTCCCGCAAGGCGCGCCAGGAGAGCATCGACGCGTTCACCAACGACCCGGACGTCGCGGTCGTCGTCTGCTCGCTGACCGCGGCGGGCGTCGGCCTCAACCTGCAGGTCGCCTCCAACGTGGTGCTCGCCGAGCTCAGCTGGACCGACGCGGAGCAGACGCAGGCGATCGACCGGGTGCACCGCATCGGGCAGGACCAGCCGGTCACGGCCTGGCGCATCATCGCCGCGCAGACCATCGACGCCCGCATCGCCGAGCTGATCGACAGCAAGGCCGGCCTCGCGGCGCGCGCTCTGGACGGCTCGGACGAGGACGTCGCGTCCTCGGTCGACGTCCAGCTCGAGGCTCTGGTCGCGCTGCTCACGGGTGCCCTGCAGGCCGGCTGACCCCCGCGGGAGCCAGCCGGCCGGCAGCAGCGGGCCCGGGCGTGCGGCGGCGCCGGAGCCCCGCTGCAGGGGCCGGCGCCACCTGAGCGGGGTCTTTCGGGCTACTTGACCAGCGGGTCGCGCGGCAGGCCGAGCAGGCGCTCGGCGATCTGGTTGCGCTTGATCTCCGAGGTGCCACCCGCGATGGACAGACCGCGGTGCGACAGGGCCAGGAAGCCGGCCATGGCCTGCGGGCCGTCCAGGAACGCCGTGGCCGGGCCGGCCAGCTCGGTCATCATCGCCGCGGCCTCGTGGCCGGTCTCGGACAGCACCAGCTTGGTGATGTTGCCCTCGGCGCTGGGACCGCCACCGGCGACGGCGCGCTGGACGCTGCGCAGGTTGAGCAGCGTGGTGGCCTGCACCTCCGCCAGGTAGCGGCCGACCCGCGCCGCGCCACCGCCGAGCCGCTGCGGCGCCGCGTCGTACGCCTTGATGATGACGTCGGCCGGCAGCGAGTAGGTGTTGGTGCCGCCGATGCTGACCGACTCGTTGCCCAGGGTGGCCCGGGCGACGGTCCAGCCGCCGTTGATCGGGCCGACGACGTCCTCGTCGGGGACGAAGACATCGTCGAAGTAGACCTCGTTGAACTCCGCGCCGCCGTTGGTCATGCGCAGCGGCCGCACCTGAACGCCCTTGGCCTTCATGTCGACGACCATCATCGTGATGCCCTGGTGCTTGGGAACCGTCGGGTCGGTGCGCACGGTGATGAACCCGCGGCCGGCCAGGTGCGCCCCGCTGGTCCAGACCTTCTGGCCGTTGATGAGCCAGCCGTCCTCGACCTTGGTGGCCTTGGTGCGCACGCCGGCGGCGTCGGAGCCGGCCGCGGGCTCGCTGAACAGCTGGCACCAGATGATCTCCTGGGTCAGCGCGCTGGGCACCCAGCGGGCGACCTGCTCCTCGGTCCCGTGCTGGACCAGCGTGAGGATGACCCAGCCGGTGATGCCGTACGCGGGTCGCTTGACGCCGGCGGACGCGAACTCCTCCTCGATGACCAGCTGCTCGATGGGTCCGGCCGCCCGGCCCCACGGGGTGGGCCAGTGCGGCTGCACGTAGCCGGTCCTGATCAGCTCGGCGCGCTGCGCCTCGGCGTCCAGGCCGGCGATCGAGCTGGCGAACGCGCGCACCTCGGTGCGGATGTTCTCGGCCTCCGGCGGCAGCTGCACGGCCTTGGAGCGGCGGACGCCGGAGCGCGCCAGGTCGACGATGTGCGCCCCGGCCTCGGAGGGCGCCAGCAGCGCGTTGAGCACGGTCGCCCGCCGCAGGAACAGGTGCGCGTCGTGCTCCCAGGTGTAGCCGATGCCGCCGTGCACCTGGATGTTGAGGTTCGCGGCCAGGTCGGCAGCCGGGCCGGCGAGGGAGGCGGCGACAGCGGACGCGTAGCTGAACTGGTCCGGCGCTCCCGACGCGGCCCGCGCGGCGTCCCAGACGGCCGCGGTCGCCAGCGAGGTGGCGACCTGCATGTTGGCGCAGTGGTGCTTGACCGCCTGGTACATCGCGATCGGCCGGCCGAACTGCTCGCGGACCTTGGCGTACTCGGCGCCCATCTGCGTGCACTCGTCGGCGATGCCGACCGCCTCGGCCGACAGCAGCAGCCGCGCCAGGTCACGCAGGTGAGCGGCGCCGCCGGTCAGCACCGTCGCCGGCGCCCCGGTCAGGGTGACGGTGGCCGAGCGCCGCGCGTGGTCGAGGTTGGCGTGCGGCGTGCGCTCGACACCCGCGCCGGACAGGTCGACGACGAGCGCGTCGGCACCGGACGGCACGACGAGCAGATCGGCGAGGCCGCCGCCCAGCGCGACACCGGCGTCGCCGTAGGCGGCACCGTCGCGCAGCTCGACACCGGCGCCGAAACCGACCGCAGCCGTACGGGAGCCGTCGGCCAGGCCCGGCAACAGCTCCGCAGCGGCGGCGTCGTCGCCGGCCGCGGCGACCACCGCGCTCGCGAGAACCGTGGGCAGGAACGGCCCCGGGGCGATGACCCGGCCGAGCTGCTCCACGACGACGACGAGCTCCTCCAGGCCGTAGCCCGACCCGCCGTGCTCCTCGGGCAGGTGCAGGCCCAGCCAGCCCTGGTGGGCCAGCTCGTTCCAGAACGACGGCAGGGCCTCCTGCGGCGCCTCCAGGAGCGCGCGGTTGGCCGCGCGCGCCTCGTGCTTGCGCAGGAACGACGCGACCGAGTCGGCGAGGGCGGTGTGGTCTTCGGTGAGGGCGATCGACATGGCGGAACAGTAATCTGATTGCGTTGTTTCGCGCGCCCGGGGTCGGGGCACGGTTTGGCGTTCCGGTGCGTCGGACCTTCGCCCGCAGGCGCTGGTGGGCGAGGTCCCGCGCCGCGCGACGTCCCGGGATGTCGGTGCCAGCACCTAAAGTTGCGCCATGAGCAAGACCGACGCCATGAAGGCGATGAAGGCCGCGCGCGCCGCCGAGCGGACGCAGGCCAGCGCGGCGCCCCGGGCCGCTCGGCCGGCCGCCTCGGCCAAGGCCGCCCCAGCCCCTGCCAAGGCTTCAGCCCCTGCCAAGGCCTCAGCCCCTGCCAAGGCCTCAGCCGCAGTCAAGGCCTCAGCCGGCCCCGCGGCGGTGCCGTCCACCGGTGAGCTGTGCGCCCACCGCGCGATCAGCGGCAAGAGCTGCATCCGGGACAAGGGCCATGCCGAGCGCGACCACCGCTACGCCAAGACGCCCGCGCGCGGCTGAGGCTTCGCGCCTGCTGACCGGACGGCGTCGCGGTGGCAGGATGGCGCGCCTCGGTCAGGGGGCCCCATGCAGCAGCTCACAGGACTCGACGCCAGCTTCCTCTACCTGGAGACCGGGGCGACCTCGGGCCACGTCTGCGGGGTCGCCCTGCTGGATCCGTCGACGGGCGCCCAGCGGCTGACCTACGACGTGCTGCGCACCGTGGTGGAGCAGCGGCTGCACCTGCTGCCGCCCCTGCGGCGTCGCCTCGTGCCGGTGCCGTTCGGGATCGACCGGCCGTACTGGGTGGAGGATCCGGACTTCGACCTGGACTTTCACGTCCGCGAGCTGGGGCTGCCGGCGCCGGGTGGCCCGGAGCAGCTGGCCGAGCAGGTCGCCCGGATCGCCGCCCGCCCGCTCGACCGGGCCCGTCCGCTCTGGGAGATCTTTCTGATCTCCGGCCTGGCGGGGGACCGGTTGGCGCTGCTGGTGAAGTTCCACCACGCCGCGGTCGACGGCGTCTCCGGTACGGAGGTGCTGACCACCCTGCTCGACCAGACGCCGGTCCCGCCACCGGCGGAGCCGGCCCCGCCCTGGCAGCCCGAGCAGGTCCCCAGCGACCTGCGGATGTGGCTGCGCGGCCTGGCCGGCCTGGCGGCGCAGCCGCTGCGCGCTCTCGAGTACCAGCGCAAGGTGCTGGCCAGCCTGCCGGCGACCGCGCGCTTTGTGGCTCAGACGCCGCCGCCGAACGTCTCCGGCGAGGTGGCCCGGTGGCTCGTGTCGGGAGCCGCCGCGCAGGGACGGCCGCTCGAGCTGCCCGGAGTCGTCGCGCCGCGGACGTCGTTCAACCGGCCGGTCACTGCGCACCGCCGCTGGGCGTACGGGACGACGTCGCTGGCCGCCGTCAAGCAGGTCAAGAGCGCGTTCGGCGTGACGGTCAACGACGTCGTGATGGCGGTGTGCGCCGGCGGGCTGCGTCGCTGGCTGCAGGCCCACGACGAGCTGCCGAGCCAGCCGCTGCTGGCCATGGTGCCGATCTCCGTGCGCACCCCTGCGCAGCAGGGCACCTTCGGCAACCGCGTCTCCGGAATGATCGCTGCGCTGCCGACGCACCTGCCCGACCCGGTCGAGCGCCTGCGTGCCGCGCACGAGGCGATGCGGGCCGCCAAGGAGCAGCACGGGGCGGTCAGCGCGGAGGTGCTCATGGACGTCACCCAGTTCGCCATGCCGGCGCTGGCGACGCAGGCGGCCCGGGTGGCGGCGCAGCTGCGGGTGGCCGACTACGTCAACCCGCCGTACAACCTGGTCATCTCCAACGTTCCCGGCCCGCGCAGCCCGCTCTACCTGGCCGGGGCGCAGGTGGAGGGCTACTTCCCGGTCTCCATCGTGACCGACGGCCAGGGCCTGAACATCACGGTCATGAGCTACCTGGACGACCTCGACATCGGCCTGGTGTCCTGCCGCGAGCTGGTGCCGGACCTGTGGGACCTGCTCGGCTATCTGACGGACTCGCTGGACGAGCTGGTCGCGGCGACCGCGACCGCGTAGGGGCGACAGCCGGCACGCCCGCGGTCGCCCCGGCTGGCGTCAGGCGCCGGGAGCGT
>JAOPWI010000401.1 GCA_025965755.1 Frankiales bacterium
CCGGCCAGCGCGCCGGAGCGCAGCGCGAAGGAGATGCCCTCGCGGGTCCAGGGCTCCAGCAGTCCGGCGGCGTCGCCGGCCACCAGCACCCGCCCCCGGCGCACCGGCGAGCCCGGAGCGCGGACCCTGGTCAGGTGCCCGCCGTCGTGGATCGCGGTGGCCCGGTCCAGGCCCAGCTGGCGCAGAAAGGCCGCGTAGTAGTCCCGCAGCGCCTCCCCCCGGTCGCGGGCTCCGATCACGCCGACCGTGAGCGTGTCGCCCTTGGGGAAGACCCAGCCGTACGAGCCGGGGACCGGCCCCCAGTCCAGCAGCACCCGGCCCGACCAGTCGCTGCCGGGCGGCGTCGGCAGCTCGGCCTCGAGCCCGAGGTCGACCTGCTCGCTCACGACGCCGACGTGCGCCGCGGCCCGGCCCTGGCTGCCGTCGGCCCCGACGACCGCCCGGGCGCGCACCGGCCCGTCGCTCGTGGTCACCGTGACGGCGCCGTCGGCCTGGTCGTACGCCGTCACGGTGACGCCGGTCCGGAGCGATGCCCCGGCGGCGACCGCCCGGTCCACCAGGGCGGCGTCCATCTCGCTGCGCAGGACCATCGGCAGAAAGGCCGGCGCAGCCCGGGTGAAGGTCCGCGCGCCCCGCGAGGTGAAGGTGATCCGCCCGACGGAGTCGCGAGACAGCGCCCCGACGTCCAGGCCGGTGGCGGCCAGCGCCGCCTGGGAGGCCCCGATGAGCCCGCCGCCGCAGCGCTTGTAGCGGGGGAGCTCGGCCCGCTCCAGCAGCAGGGTGCGGGCGCCGGCGGAGGCGGCGGCGTGCGCCGCGGCGGCCCCGGCCGGACCGGTGCCGACGACGGCGACGTCCCAGGTGGTCACCCGAGCAGCGTGAGGGGCACGTCGACCAGGCGCGACCGGACGTACTCCCCGAGGCCCTTGGCCTGCGGGTCGAAGCGGGTGCTGGCCGCGACGCCCTCGCCGAGCAGCCCGACGACCACGACGTTGACGGCGCGCAGGTTGGGCAGCGGGAACAGCCGGACCTCGAGCCCGTCCGCTTCCGGCAGCAGCGCGCGGAAGCGCTCCTCGGTCAGCCAGCCGAGCAGCCAGGCCGCCGCCCGGTCGCTGCGGGCCCACAGGCCGACGTTGGCGTTGCCGCCCTTGTCGCCGGAGCGGGCGCCCAGCACCGTGCCGAGCGGCACCCGCCGGGTCTCGCCGGTCGTGGCCGGGAAGGCCTCGACGTCCACGTGCTGGGCCCCCCCGGGTGGCGTGTGCGGGACGACCTCCCGCCGGCCGTCGGCGTGCACCACGACGTGCTCCACCACGTCGGACGGCACGAGGGAGGGCCAGTAGACGCCGTACGCCGTGCCCTCGCCGGGCGGTGCCGTCAGCGAGAAGCCGGGGTAGCTGGCGAGCGCCAGCTCGACGGCCGCGTTGCTGAACGCCCGGCCGACGACCTTGGGGTCCGGGTCCTTGACCGAGACGCGGAGCAGCGCGGCGGCCTGCTCGTTGGTCGGGGCGTCCTCGCGGTCCAGGCGCACCAGCGTGGTCTCCATGGCCTGCGGCGTCCGGGTGTAGGCCTGCCTGAGCCCGTCGAGCGCCAGCTGCGCCTTGCCCTCGATGTCCAGGCCGGTGAGCACGAACTCCATCGTGTTGCGGAAGCCGCCCAGCATGTTGAGGGCGACCTTCACCTGGCCGCTGGGCGGTCCGCCCCGCACGCCGCTCATGCGCACCCGGTCCGCGCCGGCCTGCTCCAGCGCGATGGTGTCGAAGCGGGTGACCACGTCGGGCCCCTCGTACACGGGCCCGGCGATCTCGTACAGCAGCTGGGCGGTGACCGTGCCGACCGTGACCGCGCCGCCGGTCCCCTCGTGCTTGGTGATGACCGCGGAGCCGTCCTCGGCGATCTCGGCCAGCGGGAAGCCGGGGTGCAGCGGCCGGGCCACCTCCTCGCGGACGAACGCGTAGTTGCCACCGGTGGCCTGCGTGCCGCACTCCAGGACGTGGCCGACGGCGGTCGCGCCGGCCAGGCGGTCCCAGTCGTCGCGGGCCCAGTCGAAGTGCGCCGCGGCCGGCCCGACCACCAGCGAGGCGTCGGTGACCCGCCCGGTGACGACCACCTGCGCGCCGGCCTGCAGCGCAGCGGCGATGCCCCAGCCGCCGAGGTAGGCATTGGCGGTCAGCGCCGACCGGTCGCCCAGCGGCTCGCCGGTGTCGAGATGGTCCAGGCGGAGCTCGCCGACGCGGGGGAGCAGGTCGTCACCCTCGACGTGGGCCACCGGCAGGGTCAGGCCGAGGGCGTCGGCAAGCGCCCGCACCGCGTCGGCGCAGGCGGCCGGGGCGAGCCCGCCGGCGTTGACGACGATCTTCGTGCCGCGGTCCGCGACGGTGCCCAGGACCGGCTCCAGCTGGCGCAGGAAGCTGGCCGCATAGCCTCGTGAGGGGTCCTTCGCCCGGGTTTTGAACAGGATGAGCATCGTCAGCTCGGCCAGATAGTCACCCGTCACCACGTCGACGGGTCCGTCGTTGAGGACCTCGGACAGGGCGGAGGCCCGGTCGCCGAAGAAGCCCGAGCAGTTGGCGATCCGCAGCGTGGTCACAGCAGGATCGAAGCAGAGAACGGCGAAGCACAGGGACAGCGGCACTGCTCAGGGACTTCCCGGGCGGTGCCGACGAACGTCGGAGGTACGCGGCGCCGCCGCACGAGACGAGGGGGACCGTTGCGACGGCTCGCGCGCACGACCGGCCTGCGGCTCTCGCCGGTGCTGGTGGCCGTGGCCCTGCTCGCGACGTCCGGCGCCGGTGCGACCGTCGCGCTGACCGGTCTGGACGCGCCCGCCGCCGCACCGCCTGCCGCCGCCGGCGGCCTGGTCC
>JAOPWI010000406.1 GCA_025965755.1 Frankiales bacterium
CCGCGGCGCGGCCGCGGCCGGCGTGGCGGTCAGGACGCTGAGCACCAGCCCCGGGGCGAGGCCCAGCGCGAGCAGTGCGGTGCGGCGGCGTGTCATCGCAGGTCTCCCGGTCCGTGGGCCTGCCAGCCTGATGCCGCCGGGGGCCGCGGGCAAGACCCGGACGGGCCGGCCGGCGGGTGGCCCGCGCCGCCGCGGGGCAGGATGCTTCCGTGTCACGTGACGGCGACGGCTGGACCGAGTGCACCGCAGGCCACCGGCACTGGGGCCGGTACGGCGCGGCCGGCCTGCTCCTGACCGCCCCCGGCGGGGACGGCGCCGCGCGGGTCCTGCTGCAGCACCGGGCGGCGTACAGCCACCACGGCGACACCTGGGGAGTCCCGGGTGGCGCGCGCGGGCGCGCCGAGCCGGCCGAGGCGGCGGCCCTGCGCGAGGCGGCGGAGGAGACGGGGCTCAACCCCGGCGAGGTCGTGGTGGCCAGCAGCTGGGTCGACGACCACGGCGGCTGGGCCTACACCACGGTGCTGGCCGCCGCGCCCCGGCTGCTCGAGGTGCACGCCGAGGACCGCGAGAGCACCGCGGTCGCGTGGGTGCCGGTGCCCGACGTCGAGCTGCTCGACCTGCACCCGGGCTTCGCGGCCAGCTGGCCGGTCGTCCGCGACCTGCTGCCCGACCTCCGCGGCTAGCGGGGTCGACCGGCAGCCGGGTCAGCCGAGCAGCAGGGCCAGGCCGCCGACGGTGAAGGCGACCATCACCGCCAGCAGCGGGTACTGCGAGGTGCGCGCCTGGTGCCCGCTCACCAGCCGCACCGCACGGTCGTGCGCCAGAACCACACCGAGCACGTGCCCGAGGACGATCGCGCTGACCTGCACCGTGCTGATGGTCGCCGGCGACACGGCCGTGTAGTCCACCGCGTTGCCCGCGGTGCCGAACAGGTCCAGCCCGGTGCGGAACGGGTCGCTGGCGAGGATCCACGTCAGCTGGCCGTCGAGCAGCAGCAGCGAGAAGTAGTGCGCGATGGCGTAGCCGGCCGCGATCGGCACGACCGAGTGGGCGAAGTCCGGCGGGCCGCTGCCGGCGCCGGACAGCCGCTGGGCCAGTCCGGTCGCGGCGGCGTACAGCGCGCCCACGGCGAGCAGCGTCACGAGCAGGCCGAGAGTCGACGGAAGGCCGACCGAGTCGCCGCGGATGCCCGGCCCCGACTGCCACCACTGGGTGCGCGTCACGCCGTCGAAGGCCGTCGTGCCCACCAGGGCGAGCACGAAGCCGGACAGTCCCGGGGCGATCCGCGTGCCGTCGGCGCCGTCGAGGGGGTTGCGCCAGACCAGCCGCCCGTCCTCGCGCCGCCCGATCGGGGCCAGCCGGCCGAGCAGGGTGCTGTAGACCTCGAAGGCGTCGCCGCGGGCGAACCAGCCGGCGCCGAACCACAGCGACGCGATCAGCTGGGCCACCGCGTAGACGACGAGGAACACGCCCACCGTGCCGGGGCGCGAGCGGTCGGGATAGCACAGCTCCAGCCAGGCGAAGGCGACCAGGGCGACGGTCGCCGGCCAGTAGCCCAGCCGGTCCAGCTTGTCGGCGGCGGGCGCCGGGCCGGTCAACGGGGCGAGCAGCGCGTGCAGGCTGCGCAGCGGGTTGACCCGTCGCCAGACCGGCCCGAGCAGCAGGCTGGCCGGGACGAGGCCCACCCAGAACGTCACGTAGAACGCGTAGACGCCGAGGTTCTCCGGCGGCTCCGGCGGGCCGGCGAGCGCCACCGCCACGACCAGCAGGGTGAGCGCCAGCACGATGGCGCGCAGCAGGAACGTCGTGGCCCGGCTGTCGATGAACGACTGGAGTCCACGGGGCACCGGCGTGCCGGCCCGGTCACCGCGCAGGCGCGAGCGGGGCCACAGCAGGCCCAGGGCGGCGAACGAGACGAGAACCGCCAGCGCCGCTCCCGTCAGCGACGCCCACAGCGGGACAGGCAGGTCGGCGCGGGTCCCGACGCCGTGCGCGAGGGGACCGGAGAGTCCGGCGATCACTGCACCTGCAGGCGGGTGAGCTCCAGCCGCGAGTCGTGCAGTTCGACCGTGAAGATGCCCGGCTTGTCGGCGACCAGCTCCAGCTGCGCGGGCTGGCCGGCCGAGACGGCCGCGGTGAGGTCGTAGCCGTGGACGTGGATCTCGTCCGCGGCGTCCGACAGGACGGTGAGGCGCACCCGGGTGCCGAGCTTGACCCGCACGCGGCCGGTGTCGCCGCTGACCCGGCCGCCGGCGACGGTGACCTGGACCTGCTGCGCGGCCTGGTTGTCGTCGGGCACCGCGGTCGCGGAGGACGGCTCGATCGGTGCGACCGACGGCGAGGCGAGTGACGGGGCGGCCGGCGACGGCGCGGCGGACGCGGCTGGCTCGCTGGCGGGGTCGGCGCCGGTGTCCGCGTCGTTGCTCCCACAGGCCGACAGCGTTCCGGCCAGGACGAGGGGGAGCAGAACGGCGGACAGGCGGGCAGCAGGTCGGCGGGTCACGCACGTGAGCCTCCCACGACGGGTGTGAAGCCTGCGTGTGGTGGTGCCCCTGGGGTGACCGTCGGCCTGACGGGCCGGGCCGGATCTGACAGAGTGTGATCTGCACCACTTCCGGGATGTCCGGCGACCGCGCACCCGCGGCGGCCGGCGGGCCGGTCCGCTCTGCCACGCCCGGAGACCCCGCGGCGGGGCCCGCGCGCACGAGGAGTCCGCTCATGACGGTCCTGTCCGACGCCGACGCCGACGCCGCCGCCGCCGCGCTGACCGAGACCAGCCCGGTGGCCACGAGCACGACCGCGGGCCCCGAGCTCGTGCAGCTCCTGACGCCCGAGGGCGAGCGGGTCAGCCATCCGGACTACGACGTCGACCTGTCCGATGAGCAGTACCGCGGGCTCTACCGCGATCTCGTCCTGGTCCGGCGCATCGACGTCGAGGCGACCGCCCTGCAGCGCCAGGGCGAGCTGGGCATCTGGGCGTCGCTGCTCGGCCAGGAGGCCGCGCAGGTCGGGTCCGGCCGGGCCCTGCGACCGCAGGACTTCGCGTT
Source organism: Frankiales bacterium (assembly GCA_025965755.1). GTDB lineage: Bacteria > Actinomycetota > Actinomycetes > Mycobacteriales > SCTD01 > RYN-170. The sequence goes on from JAOPWI010000406.1 coordinate 3,048, forward strand.
CCCCACCTACCGCGAGCACGGCGTCGCGTGGTGCAAGGGGGTCGACCCGCTCCAGCTGCTCGGGCTGTTCCGGGGCGCCAGCAACGGCGGCTGGGATCCGCAGGAGAAGCGCTTCCAGCTCTACACGATCGTCATCGGCTCGCAGACGCTGCACGCGACCGGCTACGCCATGGGCATCACCAAGGACGGCGCGGTGGGCGACGCCGAGACCGGCGAGGCGGTCATCGCCTACTTCGGCGACGGCGCGAGCAGCCAGGGCGACGTCAACGAGGCGTTCGTCTGGGCCAGCGTCTACAACGCGCCGCTCGTCTTCTTCTGCCAGAACAACCAGTGGGGCATCAGCACGCCGACCGCGCACCAGACGCGCATCCCGCTCTACCAGCGTGCCCGCGGCTTCGGCTTTCCCGGCGTGCGCGTCGACGGCAACGACGTGCTCGCGACCTACGCCGTGACGCGCAAGGCGCTCGACGACGCGCGCACCGGCCAGGGTCCGACGCTGGTCGAGGCGTTCACCTACCGGATGGGCGCGCACACGACGTCGGATGACCCGACCCGCTACCGGCTCGCCGCCGACCTGGAGGCATGGAAGCTCAAGGACCCGCTGGAACGGATGAAGGCCTTTCTCTACAAGCAGCAGATCGTCGACAACGCCTACCTCCAGGGCCTCGAGCACGACGCTGACGAGCTGGCGGCGCGCCTGCGCCAGGGCTGTCTGCAGATGCCCGACCCGGACCCGCTGACGATGTTCGACGACGTCTACTCCGAGACCACGCCGCTGCTCCTGGAGCAGAGAGCCGCTCTCGGTTCCTACCTCGCGGGCTTCCAGAGGGGCGCTTCCTGATGGCCCAGGTGACCCTGGCGCGGGCGCTCAACGAGGCGTTGCGCACCAGCATGGACAACGACCCGAAGGTCCTGCTCATGGGGGAGGACATCGGAAAGCTCGGCGGCGTCTTCCGCGTCACCGACGGCCTGCAGAAGGACTTCGGCGAGGACCGCGTCATCGACACCCCGCTGGCCGAGTCGGGCATCGTCGGCACGGCGATCGGCCTGGCGATCCGCGGCTACCGCCCGGTCTGCGAGATCCAGTTCGACGGGTTCGTCTATCCGGCGTACGACCAGATCGTCAGCCAGCTCGCCAAGATGCACGCGCGCAGCAAGGGAACCATTGCGCTGCCGGTGACCATCCGCATCCCGTTCGGCGGCGGCATCGGCGCGGTCGAGCACCACAGCGAGAGCCCGGAGGCGTACTTCGCGCACACCGCCGGGCTCAAGGTCGTCGCCTGCTCGAACCCGGCCGACGGTCACGCGATGCTGCAGCAGGCGGTCGCCAGCGACGATCCGGTTCTGTTCTTCGAACCCAAGCGGCGCTACTGGGAGAAGGCGGACGTCGACCTGTCCCGCACGTCGTTCGACCCGCTGTGGTCGGCCCGTGTCGTGCGCCCCGGTCGCGACGCGACGCTGGTGGCGTACGGCCCGATGGTGCGCACCTGCCTGGACGCCGCGAGCGCCGCGGCCGAGGAGGGCAAGGAGCTGGAGGTCGTCGACCTGCGCTCGCTGTCGCCGCTGGACTTTCCCACCGTTCTGGCGTCCGTCCGTCACACCCAGCGGCTCATCGTCGTGCACGAGGCGCCGTCCTTCGTCGGGCTCGGCAGCGAGATCGCGGCCCGGGTCAGCGAGGAGCTGTACTTCGAGATGGAGGCTCCGGTCTTGCGCGTCACCGGCTTCGACACGCCCTACCCGCCGTCGCGGGTGGAGGAGGAGTACCTGCCCGACCTCGACCGGGTCCTGCACGCCGTCGACCGGTCGCTGGCCTACTGATGTCGCGGCTGCGGGAGTTCACGCTGCCCGACCTCGGTGAGGGGCTCACCGAGGGCGAGATCCTGCAGTGGCTGGTCCAACCCGGCGACCAGGTGCGGCTCAACCAGCCTCTCGTCGAGGTGGAGACCGCCAAGGCCGCCGTCGAGGTGCCGTCGCCCTACGCCGGCGTCGTCACGCAGCTGCACCACCCGGCCGGCGCCATCGTCGACGTGGGGGCGCCGATCGTCACGTTCGACACCGACCCGGGGGCCGGGCCGCTCGCGGAACCGGCCGGCACCGCGCAGGGCGCGCTCATCGGCGAGACCGGCGCGAACGGGCGGACGGCCACGCTGGTCGGCTACGGGCCCAAGTCCGGCGCGGCCAGGCGCCGGGCGCGCATCGACGTCCCCC
>JAOPWI010000409.1 GCA_025965755.1 Frankiales bacterium
CGCACGCCCCGCGGGCGCGCCGCACGGCGCCGTGCCAGGGCAGCACCCGGGTACGCCCGACGTCGGAGGCGACCGCGTCCAGCCGGCCGACCTGCCCCGCTGCCGCGTCCTGCACCAGCTGCTGCAGGCTCACGCGCACCGCCCGGGTGGTGGAGGCAGAGGCGAGCAGCGGCATCGCGTAGGTCACCGTCGAGGCGATGCGGCGGTCCGCGTACGCCACGGCAGACTGCCCGGCGGCCACCCGCTCCAGCAGCGCGTCGACCTCGCGGTCGGCCAGACGCCGGTCGACCTGCCAGAGCCCGTACCCGGCCAGCAGAACGGCCACCAGCACCGCCACCAGCAGCCGCCCGCGCACCGGCCGGGCCGGGCCGGCCTCGAGCAGCTCCGCGGTCACGCTCAGATCCCGGGCACCTGCGCCAGCAACGACTTCTCGTCCGGCTTGGTCGGCAGGATGCTCACGATGTAGCTGCGCAGCGCTGCCTCGATGCCGATGTCGCGCCCGGCCTGCTCCGACAGGTACCACCGGTGCAGCAGGATCTCGTGGAAGAACTCGGCCGGCTCCAGCTTGCGGCGCATCTCCTTGGGCACCTGCCGCACCGCCGGGTTGAAGACCTCGGCCACCCACTGGTGGGCGACGATCTCCTCGGACTCCTCGCCCTGCCCGGTCGCGGCACGGTAGGCATCCAGGTCGTTGAGCAGCCGGCGCGCCTGGTTCTCCTCGACGTCGAGCCCGGTCAGCCGCAGCAGCCGTCGCGCGTGGTGACCGGCGTCCACGACCTTGGGCTGGATCTGCACGTGGTCGCCGTCGACCCCGGTCACGACCTCGAGCTCGGCGACGTCGAACCCCAGCGCGTTGAGCCGCCGTATCCGGGCGTCGACGCGGTAGCGCTCGCCGGCGCGGAACACCTCCGGCTCGGTGAGCTCGCGCCACAGATCGCCGTACCGGGACGCGATGCTGTCGCCGATGGCGATCGGGTCCACCGCACTGTCGAGCAGCTCGCCGTCCTGCAGGTCCATGAGCTCACCGATGATGTTGGTGCGTGCCATCGACAGGTCGTAGCTGCGCTGTCCCGGCGAGAGCACCGCGTGGTGCTCGGTGGTCTCGGCGTCGACGAGGTAGGCGGCGAACGACCCGGCGTCGCGCCGGAACAGCGTGTTGGACAGCGAGCAGTCGCCCCAGTAGAAGCCGGCCAGGTGCAACCGGACCAGCAGCACGGCCAGCGCGTCGAGCAGGCGAATCGCCGTCTCGGGACGCAGCATCTGGGAGAACAGCGCGCGGTAGGGCAGCGAGAACTCCAGGTGCCGGGTGACCAGCGCGGTCTCCAGGGGCTCGCCGGCCGGCGAGGTGCGGCCCTCGACGATGCCGAGCGACTGCACCGCCGGCACGCCGGCCCGCTCCATGGCGCGCAGCAGGCGGTACTCCTTCTCCGCGACGAACGCGCCGATCTCCTTGACGGCGTAGACCGCGTCGGACAGGCGCACGAAGCGCACGACGTGCCGGGAGATGCCGCGGGGCAGGCCGACGAGCCGGCTGGCCGGCCACTGCTCCAGCGGCAGGTCCCACGGCAGGTCGTACAGCTCCGCCGGTGCGGGCACGCCGACGAGGTGCAGGGCCATGCACACACGGTGCCATCCCGGGTGCAGGATCGCAGCATGCCGAGCACTGACCTGCGCCTCACGCGGTACGGACACTCCTGCCTGCTCGTCGAGCACGGCGACGCGAGGGTGCTGCTCGACCCCGGCATCTTCTCCCGGGGCTTCGAGAGCCTGCAGGGGCTGACGGCGGTGCTCGTCACCCATCAGCACCCCGACCACCTCGACCTCGACCGGCTGCGACCGCTGCTCGAGGCGAACCCGGAGGCGGTTCTGCACTGCGACGCCGGCAGCGGCGAGCAGCTCGACGGGCTGCCACACCGGGTGGTCGCGGACGGCGACGCGCTCGACCTCGGCACGCCGGTGCGCGTGTTCGGGACGCAGCACGCCGTCATCCACCCCGAGATCCCGCGGATCCCGAATGTGGGCTACCTGGTCGGCGAGCGCTTCTTCACGCCCGGCGACGCGCTCACGGTGCCGCCCGCGGACGTCGAGGTCCTGGGGCTGCCGACGGCGGCGCCGTGGCTCAAGCTCAGCGAGGCCGTCGGCCTGCTGCGCGAGATCGCGCCGCGCCTCGCCTTTCCGGTGCACGACGCGGTGCTCGCCCTCCCGCAGATCTGGTACGGGCAGTTCGCCTCTCTCGCCCCGGAGGGCACGGAGTTTCGCGTCGTCGCGCCGGACGCCGTCGTCTGAGCTACTGCGGATCGTCGAGGCGGAAGCCGACCTCGAGGGTGACCTGGAAGTGACCGACGTCGCCGTCCACGACGTGGCCGCGGATCTCGCCCACCGTGAACCACTCGACGTTGCGCTTGGTCGCCGCCGTGCTGCGGATGGCCTTGCGGATGGCGTCGTCGACCGAGACCTCCGACGAACCGACGATCGTGCTGACGCTGTAGACGTGGTCGCTCACGCGCGCTCCTCCTGTGGGGGCCGTCACTCCTCGGCCGGGGGCTCGGTCTCCCGGTACCCCCCGGGCCGCTCCTCACCCCGCTCCCGGCGCGCCCGGTACGCGAGCACCAGCCCGGCCGCCGGCAGGACGGCAGCGGCGACGTAGCCCACGCGGTCGGCGACCGGCAGCAGCAGCGCCAGTCCCCCGCCGACGGCGAACGCCAGCTGCAGCGCGGTCTCGGAGCGGGCGAAGGCCGTCGACACCTGCGACGGCGGCACCGACGTCTGCAGCGCGGCGTCGAGCGCGAACTTGGCCACCGAGGCCGCGGCGCCGGCCGCGACGACGAGCAGCATCCGGGGCACCGGCCCGGGCTGCCAGACCGCCAGCCCGGCGAGCAGCAGGGGCACCGCGAGGCCCACCCACGGCAGCAACCGCGAGTGCTGCTCCGGCAGCTGCGACGACACGGCCGTGCCGGCGAACTGCCCGATCGCCGCCGCTCCCACGACCAGGCCCACCGCGGTGCCCGAGGCGCCCTGCTCGCGCAGCAGGAAGGCGAGGTAGACCAGCAGGAACCCCGACAGCGCCCGCAGGGCGACCGCGGCGACGAGCGACGGCCGCACGCCGGGCCCCGCCTCGCCCAGCCGGTAGCGGCCGGGCGCGATGTCCTCGGGGCGTCCGGGCACGCGCGTGTCGTCGACCCGGCTCGGCAGCCGCAGAGCGAGCACCGCAGCCGGCAGCAGCACCAGCGCCGCCAGCCGCAGCGACCAGGCCGGACCGGTCAGCGCGACGAGTCCGGCGCCGATGCCGGCGGCGACGGTCCCCCCGGCCACGGCCACCAGGTTCAGGCGCGCGCCGGTCTGCACCAGTCCCCGTCCCGGCGGCCGCACTCTCGGCACGGCCGCGCTGCGGGCGACCCCGTACCCGCGCGAAAGGACGAGCACGACCAGGGCGAGCGGGTAGAGCCGCAGGTCGTCGACCGTCGCCGCCATGAACCAGGTGGCGATGGCCCGGCCGCCGGTCGAGGTGGCGAGCACCAGGCGGCGCCCGTGGCGCAGCCGATCGAGCAGCGGACCGGCGACCGGAACGAGCAGCGAGAACGGCAGCAAGGTCAGCAGCAGGTAGAGCGCGACCCGGTCGCGGGCCTGGCCGAGCGGCACGGAGAAGAACAGGGTGCCGGCCAGCGACACCGCGACGAGGGCGTCGCCGGCCGCGTGCAGCGCGTGCACCGAGAGCAGTCCGGTCAGCCCGCTGCGGTCGGCGCCTCCGGAGCGGGCGGCGGCGCCGATGCGCCCGACGACGCTGGCCAGCGCGCCCCCGACTCTCCCGGCCACACCTGGACGCTAGCGGCGGGAGAGCCTGCCGGGGACGGTCTCGCAGACGCGTGCTCGCTGCCGCGCCGGTGACCTGACACCATCAAGGGGAGTCACCGCAGTTGCGGTGCACCCGAGCCCGTAGGAGGAACCGCTGTGACCAACCCCGACGAGACCGCCGACGACGGCGACCAGACGCCCGCCCGCGGCGCAGCCGCCGCGAAGGGCCGCCGTGCGGGTCGTGCTGCCAAGCCCAGCTCCACCGCCCCGGTGACGACCGGCTCGTCGCCGCTCGCCGCCGCGCTGCGCGGCCTGGTCGAGGGCATGGAGCAGGAGGTCGCCGAGATCACCCGCCTGTCCGGCGAGGTCGACGAGCACGTGTCCACGCTGAACGCGCTGCGGGCCGACATCACGCAGCGCCTGGTGCACCTCGACGAGCTGCGCGCCGTCGCCGACGACGCCAACCTGGGCGCGTTCCTCGACGAGAACATCCAGCCGCAGCTGCCGCAGGAGGCGGAGGACTTCCCCGAGCGCATCTACGGGACCTGATCACCCGGGTCTGCGGCGCCGGCGGCTCAGCCCCGGCGTCGCAGGCCCCAGCGCGCCCGGGGCGCGTCGTCCAGCACCATGACGCGCGCCTCCGCCAGCGCCAGCCGCTGCAGCAGCTCCTGCCGCTCGGCGCGCAGCCGCTCGAGTTCCTGCTCGAGCCCGGCGTTGCGCTCCTCCACGTCGCCCAGCCGGCGCAGTCGCATCTCGGCCACCGCCTCGGCCCGGGCGGCCCGCTGGCCGGCGACGTACAGCTCACCCGACAGCCGCTCCATCGCGTCGACGGTCGTCATCGGCACGAGGTCGGTGCCCGGCTTGGCCTGTGGCGCGGGCGGCTTGGCCTGTGGCGCCGCCGGCGTACGGCGACGCCGCGCGGGCGCCTTGGCCGGCGGC
>JAOPWI010000023.1 GCA_025965755.1 Frankiales bacterium
GTTGATGGCCGGGCGGACACCGGAGTTGAACAGGTCGGTCTCGAGGAAGATCTGGCCGTCGGTGATCGAGATGACGTTGGTCGGAATGAACGCCGAGACGTCGTTGCCCTTGGTCTCGATGATCGGCAGACCGGTCATCGAGCCGCCGCCGAGCTCGTCGGACAGCTTCGCGCAACGCTCCAGCAGGCGGGAGTGCAGGTAGAAGACGTCACCCGGGTAGGCCTCGCGGCCCGGCGGGCGGCGCAGCAGCAGCGAGATGGCGCGGTAGGCGTCGGCCTGCTTGGACAGGTCGTCGAACACGATGAGGACGTGCTGGCCCTGGTACATCCAGTGCTGGCCGATCGAGCTGCCGGTGTAGGGCGCGAGGTACTTGAAGCCGGCCGGCTGCGACGCGGGGGCCGCGACGACGGTCGTGTACTCGAGCGCGCCGGCCTCCTCCAGGCGGCCGACGATCTCCGCGATCGTCGAGCCCTTCTGGCCGATGGCGACGTAGATGCACTTGACCTGGCGCTTGGGGTCGCCGCTCAGCCAGTTGTCGCGCTGGTTGATGATCGCGTCGAGCGCCACCGCGGTCTTGCCGGTCTGGCGGTCGCCGATGATCAGCTGGCGCTGGCCGCGGCCGATGGCCGTCATGGCGTCGACAGCCTTGATGCCGGTCTGCAGCGGCTCGCCGACGGGCTGGCGCTGCACCACCGTCGGAGCCTGCAGCTCGAGGATGCGGCGGCCCTCGGCGATGATCTCGCCCTTGCCGTCGATCGGCTTGCCGAGCGGGTCGACGACGCGGCCGAGGAAGCCGTCGCCGACCGGCACCGAGAGGATGTCACCGGTGCGGCGGACCGGCTGGCCCTCCTCGATGGCGGCCGGGTCGCCGAGGATGACGCAGCCCACCTCGCGCATGTCGAGGTTGAGCGCGAGGCCGAGGGCGCCGCCCTCGAACTCGAGCAGCTCGTTGGCCATCGTGGAGTACAGGCCCTCGACGCGCGCGATGCCGTCGCCGACCTCCGTCACGACGCCGACCTCCTCGCGGGTGGTCTCCGCCGTGTACGACGTGACGTACTGCTCGATGGCCGACCGGACGTCCTCCGGCCGGATGCTGAGCTCCGTCATCTGCGCGATCCCTGCTCTCTGTTCCGGGGTGGTGTTCTCAGTATGGGACGTGCTAGCCGGCGAGCCGGTGCCGCACGGTCTGGAGCTGGCGGGCCACGGTGCCGTCGAGCACCTCGTCGCCGACGCGCACCTGCACGCCGCCGAGCACCGAGGGGTCGACGTCGATCTGCAGCGCGACCTCGCGGCCGTAGATGCGGGCCAGCGAGCCCGCCAGCCGCTGCTCCTGCGCGGCGTCGAGCGGCGACGCCACGCGGACCGCGGCGACCAGTCGCTGCCGGCGGGCCGCAGCCAGCCGGGACAGCTCCTCGAGGGCGACCTCGAGGGAGCGGCCGCGCGGCCGGGTGATCGCGATCTCGACCAGGCGGACCGTGGCCGGGCGCGCCTTGCCGTCGAGCAGCGAGTGCACGAGGGCGCTCTTGCGCTCGTTGGGCAGGGCCGGGTCGGTCAGTCCGGCCCGCAGGGCCGGCTCCCGATCGAGCAGGCGGGCGAAGCGGAAGAGCTCGTCCTCGACATCGTCGAGCGCCCCGTCGCCCTCGGCCGCGTTGAGCGCGGCGTTCGCGGCGATGGTCTCGACGGCCTGGCGCAGGTCGTTGGGACCTGACCAGGGCAGCGCGACCAGCTCGCGGAACGTGCTGAGCGGCAGCTCGGAGAGCTGCCGACCCAGCAGGTTGTCGGCCAGCCCGCGCCGCGACTCCGGCGAGGACGCCGGGTCGGTGAACGCGCGGCGCAGTGACGGCTCGCGGTCGAGCAGGGCAGCGATGGCGTAGAGGCCCTCGCTCACCTCGTTCGATCCGGCGCCGCCCGGCAGCCCGGCGACCTGCGCCTCGAAGCGCTCGAGCGCCGTGCGCAGGGACGTGCGGCTGGTCCCGTCCATCAGCTGGCCGAGCCGGCCGTACGGGCGGAGGTGCGCTCCAGCTCGTCCAGGTAGCGGTCGACGGTGCCCCGACGGCGGGCGTCGTCCTCGAGGGACTCGCCCACGATGCGGCTCGCCAGGTCGACGGCCATCGTGCCGACCTCGCGACGCAGCTCGGAGAGCGCCTGCTGGCGCTCCGACGCGATCTGCGCCGCACCCGCGTCGATGATCCGCTGGCGCTCTGCAGCGCCCTCGGCCCGCGCCGCCTCGACGATCTCGGCCCGCTGCGCTTGCGCCTCGGTCCGGATGCGCCCGGCCTCGTCACGTGCCTCGGCCAGCTGCCGCTCGTACTGCTGCTTCAGCTGCTGCGCCTCGGTCCGGTCCCTCTGGGCCGCGGCGATGGCACCCTCGATCGACTCCGCACGGTCGTGGAAGGTCTTCTCGAAGACGGGAAAGACCTTTGCCCGCAGGAAGAGGAAGAGCAGCGTGAAGGCGACGATGCCGACAATCAGCTCCCCGAGGTGGGGAAGCAGAGGGCTCGGCCCCTCGCCAGCGGCGAGGACGACCTCAGTGGCCAGGTTGACGGCCATCGTCAGAGGGCGAACGCGAGGCCGATGCCGATGATGGCAAGTGCCTCAGCGAGCGCGAAGCCCAGGATAGCGATGCTCTGGAGCACGCCGCGCGCCTCCGGCTGACGCGCCACGCCGCTGATGTACGCGGCGAAGATCAGGCCGATGCCGATGCCCGGGCCGATGGCCGCGAGGCCGTACCCGACCATGTTGACATTGCCTTCCATGGTGTTTCCTTCCGAGAACGTGCGCGGGATGGGGGCGGTGCTGGTCGTGCACCGAGGTGCGGGTCGACGACCCGCACCTCGAAGTCTGAGGGGCTAGTGCTCGTCGGCGAGCGCGCCGCCGATGTACAGGGCGGACAGCAGCGTGAAGACGTAGGCCTGCAGCAGCTGGACGAAGCCCTCGAAGAAGGTCAGCACGATGCTGCCGAGCAGCGAGATGGAACCGGCCAGGATGCCGACGACGCCGCTGTACTCGAAGACGAGGTACTCACCGCCGAGGATGAACAGCACCAGCACGAGGTGGCCGGCGAACATGTTGAACGTCAGTCGCAGCGTCAGCGTCAGCGGGCGGATGATGATCGTGGAGACGAACTCGATCGGCGCGAGCAGGATGTAGACCGGCCACGGAATTCCGGCCGGGAACATCATCTGCTTGAAGTAGCGCCCGACGCCGTGAGCCCGCCGGATCCCCACGTAGTTGAAGATGACGCAGCTGACGACCGCCAGGAACAGCGGGAACGCGATACGGGACGTCGCCGGAAACTGCAGCACCGGAATGATGCCGGAGATGTTCAGCGCGGCCAGGAAGAAGAAGAGGGTGGCCAGGTAGGGGACGTACTTGATCCCCTCCTTGCCGATCGAGTCCAGCGCGATCGAGTTGCGGACGAAGCCGTACGCCGACTCGCCGGCGTACTGCAGCTTGCCGGGGACGCGCTGCGCGCGGCGGGCCGCGAGGTAGAAGAACACAGCGACAGCGACGGAGCCGAGCACAGTGATCAGCATGGGCTTGGTGAAGAAGGTGCCCTCGCCAAACAGCGGCGGGTAGACGAAGTCGGCGGGGCCGGGGCTCTGAAAGCCCTCGGCGGCGATCGACCAGGTGGTCACGGTGTCCCTTCTCTACGAGCCGAGCACGGTGCCACGGAACGTATTGGTGCGCGGGCCGGCATCAGGCCCTACCGTAGCGAAACCAGACGAGGTACAGGCCGCCGCCCATGCCGAGCAGCAGCCCCACCATGACCGGCAGGGCGCTGTCGAGCCAGGCGCCGACAAGGCCGCCGATCAGACCCCAGACGAGCACTCCGGAGATGATCAGTCCGAAGGCCCCCCAGGCGTCCGCTTCGCCCTTGCGGCGGGCGGCGCCTGTTGTGTCCTCGGGATGATCGTCGGCCACGGGGCAACACTACTAGGTGCTCTGCGAGCGGCTGAGCAGGGCCACCTGCGTGCTCGTCCAGACCACCGTGCAGACGATGATGGTCAGCCCGATCGCGCCGCCGTCGACCTGGCCGGCGCGGTCGGCGAGGCGCAGCAGGAGCAGGGCCAGCGCGAGGCGCAGCGTGTAGCTGACGAGCAGCACCGCCAGGCCCAGTGCGGCCTTGTCCTCCTGCCCGCGCGACAGCAGGATCGGCAGCACGCCGGACCAGAAGAACAGCACGACGACGGCGGTGCCCAGAAGTGCCGAGACGACGCCGCGGCTGCCCAGCTGGGCCCCGGCGACGGCCGCGCAGACCGCTCCGGCGAGCAGGGTCAGCAGCGGCGCGCCGACCAGCCGGCGCGGCCTAGTCCCGGCCGGCACGGGCCCGCAGTTTCGGCACGTTGGACGCCACCAGCGCGACCATCGCCAGAGCGGCGACGAAGCCCAGCACGGGCAGCGGCCCCTCGCTGACGGAGGCGGCCACTCCCCCGAAGGCCAGCAGCGCGGTCCAGAAGTACATGATCAGCACCGCCCGCCGGTGGCTGTGGCCGATCTCCAGCAGGCGGTGGTGCAGGTGCGCCTTGTCGGGCGCGAAGGGCGAGCGGCCCGCCCGGGTGCGGCGCACGACCGCCAGCAGCAGGTCGACCAGCGGCACGGCCAGCACCGCGATGGGCAGCAGCAGCGGCAGCAGCACCGGCAGCGCCGCGTCGGCCGGCAGGTTGCCGTAGCTGAACTGCCCGGTGAGGCTGGTGACCGACGCGGCCAGCATCAGCCCGATGAGCATGGCGCCGGTGTCGCCCATGAAGATGCGCGCCGGGTTGAAGTTGTGCGGCAGAAAGCCCAGGCAGACACCGGCGAGAACCACGGCGATCAGGGTGGGCGAGCTGATCCGCTGCTGCGAGATGCCCTCGGTGACCGAACCGCTGGACAGGGCGTAGGAGAAGGCGAAGAACGCCAGCGCGGCGATCGCGCCGACGCCGGCGGCCAGCCCGTCCAGCCCGTCCACGAAGTTGATGGCGTTGATGGTGAGCAGCGCCAGCAGAATCGTCAGCGGAACGCCCTCGGGGCCCAGCGCGAAGGCCCCGAGGCCGGGCAGCGTGAGGGTCAGCATCTGCAGGCCGAGCAGGACCATGACCCCGGCGGCGACGACCTGGCCGGCCAGCTTGGTCAGCGCGTCCAGCCCCCAGATGTCGTCGGCGACGCCCAGCAGCACGATGACCCCGCCGGCGACCAGCACCGCCAGCACGTCGGAGTAGGTGAACACCGACTGCAGCGCGGGCAGCTCGTGCGCCACCAGGAACGCCGCGGCGACGCCGGCGTACATCGCCAGGCCGCCGAGGCGGGGCGTGGGCGTGTCGTGCACGTCCCGGTCGCGGACCGCGGTCATCGCGCCGACGACCAGCGCGAAGCGCCGCGCCAGCGGGGTCAGCAGGTAGGTGACCGCCGCGGCGACGAGCAGGACGAGCAGGTACTCCCGCACGGCGGCTGGGCCTACAGGGCGGCGGGCGGGGCGGAGGGCTGCGGATACGCCGGGTGGGCGTCGACCAGGGCCTGCACGCCCCGGCGGACCTCCTCGGCCGCCGAGCCGTCCTCGTCGCGGACGGCGCGGGCGATGAGGGTGGCGATCTCCTTCATGTCCCCCTCGACCATGCCCTGCGTGGTGACGCTCGGGCTGCCGACGCGGATGCCGGAGGCGACGGACGGCGGCTGCGGGTCGTACGGGATGGCGTTCTTGTTCAGCACGATGCCGGCGCGGCCGCACCGCTCCTCGGCGTCCTTGCCGCTGACGCCGATGCCCTGCAGGTCCAGCAGCGCCAGGTGGGTGTCGGTGCCACCGGTGACCGGCCGCATGCCCTCGGCGGCCAGCGCCTCGGTGAGCGCCTGCGCGTTGGCGATGACCTGCCGGGCGTACGCGGCGTACTCCGGCGTCGCGCACTCGCGGAAGTTGACCGCCTTGGCGGCGACGGCCTGCATGAGCGGGCCGCCCTGCATCATCGGGAAGACGGCCTTGTCCAGGGCCGCGGCGTGATCGGCCTTGCAGACGAGGGCGCCGCCACGCGGGCCGCGCAGCACCTTGTGGGTCGTGAACGTGACGACGTCGGCGTACGGAACGGGGCTGGGAATCGCCCCGCCGGCGACCAGGCCGATGAAGTGGGCGGCGTCGACCATGAAGACCGCCCCGACCTCGTCGGCCACCTCGCGGAACGCGGCGAAGTCGATGGTGCGCGGAATCGCGGAACCACCGGCGATGATCATCTTCGGGCGGTGCTCGCGCGCCAGGGCCCGCATCTGGTCGTAGTCGATGTCCTCGGTGTCCTTGGCCACCCCGTAGTGCACGGCGTTGAACCACTTGCCGCTGAAGGACACCTTGGAGCCGTGCGTGAGGTGGCCGCCGTGCGGCAACGACATCGCCAGCACGGTGTCGCCGGGCTTGAGGAACGCGCCGTAGACGGCCAGGTTCGCGCTGGCGCCGCTGTGCGGCTGCAGGTTGGCGTGCTCGGCCCCGAACAGGTCCTTGGCGCGCTGGATGCCGATCGTCTCGGCGACGTCGACGACCTCGCAGCCGCCGTAGTAGCGACGGCCCGGGTAACCCTCGGCGTACTTGTTGGACAGCGTGCTGCCGAGCGCGGCGAGCACGGCGGGCGAGGTGAAGTTCTCGCTGGCGATGAGCTGCAGGCCGCTGCGCAGCCGGGTCAGCTCGTCGACCAGGACTCCGGCGATCTCGGGGTCCTGCTGCTGCAGGCTGGCGTAGTCGGGGCCGTAGTACGTCATGGGCCTCAGCGTACGGGGGCCGGACCGGCCATCAGCTCCAGAGGACACGCCAGCGCCTGCTGGATCAGCGCGGCGCAGGCCGTGAAGGCGCTCTCGGGTGCGTGGTAGGGGTCGGCCAGGTCGTCGTCGGCCGGCGTCTCGGGCGGCACGAGACCGCGCTTGCCGGCGGCGGCCTTGACCAGGGCGCGGGCCCGGTGGGCGGGGTCGCCGG
>JAOPWI010000024.1 GCA_025965755.1 Frankiales bacterium
GCTGGCCGCCCGGCTCGGCGCCCCGGTGCTGACCTCCTACGGCGGTCGCGGGCTGCTGCCGCCGGACGCCCCGCAGCTCGTGCCGGTGCCGCCGCACGATCCGGCTGCCGGCGCCCTGTGGGACGCCGCCGACGGCGTGCTCGTGCTCGGCAGCGACCTCGACGCCATGAACACGCAGGGGTTCCGCCAGCCCCGGCCGCCGTGGGTGGCCACCGTGGACCTGGCCGAGCCGGTCAACCTGGTGCCCGACGTGCACGTGCAGCAGCCGGTCGGCGCCGCGCTCGAGGCTGTCCTGGACGCCCTGCCCACGACCCGCGCCACGCCGTGGTGGACCCGCCCGGTGCGCTCGCTGCCCGGGCCGGAGGGGGCGTTCCTGGAGGCGCTGGAGCAGGGCCTGCCCCGCGACGCCGTGCTGGTGGCCGACATGTGCGTGGCCGGCTACTGGTACGGCGGCTACGGCCGGGTCGGCACGCCGCGCGGCCTGGCCTATCCGGTCGGCTGGGGCACCCTCGGCTTCGGCTTTCCGGCCGCCCTCGGCGCCGCGCTGGCCGGCCGGCCCACCGTGGCGCTGGTCGGGGACGGCGGCTTCCTGTTCGCCTGTGGCGACCTGGCCACGGCCGCGCAGGAGCGGGTGCCGGTCACGGTCGTGCTGGTCGACGACGGCGGCTACGGGATGCTCGCGTACGACTTCAGGAGGAACGGGCAGGCCCCGGTCGGCTGCGACCTCGAGCCGCCGGACTTCGTCGCCCTGGCCGGTGCGTTCCGGGTGCCGGCGCGAGCCGTCACCGTCGACGGCCTGGCCGCAGCGGTCGCCGAGGGCGTCGCGTCCGGCGGCCCCAACCTGGTCGTGCTGGCGGCGTCGCTGACGCCGCCGCCGAACGCCTCGCCCAACTGGTACCGCGCCCGGTGACCGCGGCCCGCCCGGGGCGCGGGCGGTTCCCGGTCGGTTCCCGTCACGGCAGACGGAAGCCGGCGTCGTACGCCGGTGCCTGCACGTCCATCTGCGCCTTCTGTAGCTTGCCGGCGTAGTCCCAGTTCATCGACTGCCAGCGGGTGAACTGGTCCAGCACCCAGACGCCGGACTGGCGGGAGCCGTTGCCGCTCTTGCCGTTGCCCCCGAAGGGCAGGTGCGCCTCGGCGCCGCTGGTCGAGTTGTTGACCGACAGCATCCCGGCCGAGACCCGCTCGCGGAAGCGGAACGCCGTCGCGGCGTCCCGCGTGTAGAGGGCGCTGGACAGGCCGTATCCGTGGCCGTTGGCCAGCTCCACGGCCTGCTCGAAGGTCGAGAAGGTCATGACCGGCACCAGTGGCCCGAAGGTCTCGTGCCGGTAGAGCGCGTCGCCGGGCCGCACCCCGCTGACGACGACGGGGTGCGCGTAGACGCCGGCGTCGGGGTCGCCGACGAAGCCGGGACGCGGGTTGTCGGACGTGATGCGCCCGGTCGGGCCGTGCACGGTGTGGTGCGGCTGGATCTCGCCGAGCCACTTCTCCCATCCGGCCAGGAAGCGCTCGGACAGCATCGGGCCGTACAGCACCGGCTGCGTCGGGTCGCCGATCGCCGCCGCGTCCAGGCGGGCGAGCAGCGTGCCGAGGAACGCCTCGCAGACGCTCTCGTGCACGACGGCGACACCGAGCGAGGTGCAGCGCTGACCGGCCGTGCCGAAGCCGGAGAACAGCGCGCCCTCGGCGGCCAGGTCGAGGTCGGCGTCGGGCATGACGACGAGCGGGTTCTTTCCGCCGAGCTCCAGGCACGGGCTCTGCAGGTGGCGCCCGCACAGCTCGCCGATCCGCACACCGACCTCCGTGCTGCCGGTGAAGCCCACCTTGTGCACCAGGCCCTGCTCCAGCGCCGCCGCGAGCCCGTCGTAGGTGGTCGCACCGTCGGCGTGCACCACGTTGAGCACTCCGGGCGGCAGGCCGCCGGCGAGAAAGATCCGGGCGAGGGCGTCGGCCAGCGCGGCGGCGTACTCCGCCGGCTTCCACACGACGGCGTTGCCGCAGAGCAGGGCGGGCACGAGGTACCAGGACGGCACCGCGACCGGGAAGTTGCCGGCCGTGATGATGCCGGCGACGCCCACCGGCACGCGGAAGGTGAACAGCTGCTTGTCGGTCATCTCGCTCGGAACGGTCTGGCCGTAGAGCCGCCGCCCCTCGCCGAGGAAGACG
The DNA here is from genome assembly GCA_025965755.1 of Frankiales bacterium. Taxonomy (GTDB): domain Bacteria; phylum Actinomycetota; class Actinomycetes; order Mycobacteriales; family SCTD01; genus RYN-170. Next base: position 2,167 of record JAOPWI010000024.1, read on the forward strand.
TCGCAGGTGTCGATGATCTCCTGAACCTCGCCGCGCGACTCGGCCAGCGGCTTGCCGACCTCCCGCGTGACCAGCGCCGCGAGGGTCTCGGCGTTGGCCTCGACGAGCCGGCCGATCTGCGCGATGACCCGGCCGCGCACCGGCGCCGGCGTGGCGGCCCAGGCCCGCTGGGCGTCACGGGCGGTACGGAAGGCGGCCACGAGCTGCTCGGCCGAGGCCAGCTGCACCTCGGCCACGACGTCGTCGAGGTGGGCCGGGTTGGTCGAGCGGACGGTGCCGGCCGCGCCGGTCACGGGCGCGCCGGCGACGAGAGAGCGGACGATCATGGGCGCGGCCTGGCGTCGGAGGTGCGGGACAGGACCCGGCCGACGGCCGCGACGCCGAGCGCGAGGTCGTCCTCGGTCACGGTCAGGGCGGGGCGGAAGCGGACGCTGCGCCGGCCGCAGCCGAGCAGCAGCACCTTCTCCTCGTCGCGCAGCCTGGTGAGCAGCGCGTCGCGGACGGCGGCGTCGGGCAGCGAGAAGGCGCACATGAGGCCGCGCCCGCGCACCTCGGTGACCTGCGGGTGCGCGGCGGCGAGCTCGGTGAGCAGCCCGAGCAGCACCGGCCCGAGCGCGGCGGCCCGGTCGATCAGCCGGTCCGCCTCGATCACCTCGAGGATGCGGCGGGCCCGCACCATGTCGGTCAGGCTGCCGCCCCAGGTGCTGTTCAGGCGCGAGGGGACGGCGAAGACGTTGTCCGGCACCTCGTCGACCCGGCCGCCCGCCATGACGCCACAGACCTGCGTCTTCTTGCCGAACGCGACGACGTCGGGCTGCACGCCGAGCTGCTGATAGGCCCACGCCGTTCCGGTCAGGCCGCAGCCCGTCTGCACCTCGTCCAGGACGAGCAGGGCGTCGAACTCCCGGCACATCGCCTGCATGGCCTGCAGGAACTGCGGGCGCAGGTGGTGGTCGCCCCCCTCACCCTGGATCGGCTCGGCCACGAAGCAGGCGATGTCGTGGGGGTGCAGCGAGAAGGCGGCGCGGGCCGCCCGCAGCGCCTCGCGCTCGCGCTGCACCACGTCGGCGGTCGAGGTCACGTAGGGGGAGGGGATGCGCGGCCAGGCGAACGCGGGAAAGCGGGCGACCTTGACCGGATCGGTGTTGGTGAGCGACATCGTGTAACCGCTGCGCCCGTGGAAGGCGTCGCGCAGGTGCAGCACCTTCGTCCCGAGCGCGGGGTCGCGGCCCAGGGCCTCGTTGTGGCGGGACTTCCAGTCGAAGGCGACCTTGAGCGCGTTCTCCACCGCCAGGGCCCCGCCCTCGACGAAGAACAGGTGCGGCAGGGCCGGATCGCCGAGGACCCGCGCGAAGACGTCGACGAACCGGGCCATCGGCACGCAGGAGACGTCGGAGCAGGACGGCTTGTTCAGGGCGGCCTGCAGCAGCTCCTCGCGAAAGACCGGGTCCTCGGCGAGCCCGGGGTGGTTCATGCCCAGCGCGCTGGAGGCGAAGAAGGTGAACAGGTCGAGGTAGGCCGTTCCGTCGCGGGCGTCGACGAGCCGCGAGCCGCGCGAGGCCTGCAGGTCCAGCACGAGGTCCAGGCCGTCGACCAGCAGGTGGCGGGCCAGGGAGCGGTGGACGTCCGCGGGCGACAGCGGCGGACCGGCGCTCAGCAGAGCGGTCATGGGCTCCACGCTAGCGGGAGGACCACCCGGAAACCAGGGGTGCGGCAGGACAATTTCCGGACTCATTGCCTCTGGTACGGCGGAGCTGCGGTGACGGTGCACTCCGTAGTCTGCCCTCGTGACCACCACCCTCTACCGGCGCGGCCGCGTGCGGACTCCCGACGACCCCTTCGCCACGGCGCTGCTCGTCGACGGGGGCGTCGTCGCCTGGGTCGGCCAGGAGCGGGCCGCCGACTCCATGACCGCGGACGTCACGGTCGACC
>JAOPWI010000034.1 GCA_025965755.1 Frankiales bacterium
GCCAGCGCGCTGCCCGACCGCCGGGTGGCCGGCCGCGGGGCGGCCGGGCTGCGGCTCACCCCCGCCGATCCCGGCAGCACGACGGTGCGGTCGGTCGACCTCTGGCTGGAGCCGCGCACCGGGCTGGCCCTGCGCGTCGAGGTGGTCGCCCGCGGGCAGGAGCGACCGTCGCTGACGACCACCCTGCTCGACCTCGACCTGTCGCCGCCGCCGGCCCGGCGGACCGCGTTCCAGCCGCCACCGGAGGCCTCGGTCGCGGGAGTCGAGGCGCCGGACGTGGCGTCCATGATCGACCAGTTCGCGCCGTACGCCCTGCCGGATGTGCTGGCCGGGCTGCCCCGCCGGGAGCGCCTCGGCGGGCTGACCGGCGGCGTCGCGACGTACGGAGACGGGTTCACCTCGATGGTCCTGCTGCCCCTGCCCCGCGACATCGGGCGGCGGGTGCTGCGCGGCCTGGACCCCGGCGACACCGACGACCGGGCGGCCGTCACGACGCCGCTGGTCACGGCCGGGGTCGTGCGCATCCCGAACCGCGGCGGCTGGTTCCTGCTCGCCGGCACCGTTCCGCGCCCGCTGCTGGACACCGCTCTGGCCGCCGTGCTCGCCGACCCGCCGGCGCGCCTGCGGTGATCCGTACGCACGCCCTGGTCAAGCGCTTCGGCCCGGTGACCGCCGTCGACGGCGTGGACCTCGACGTCCGCGAGGGCGACCGCTACGGCTTTCTCGGCCCCAACGGCTCCGGCAAGACCACCACCGTGCGGATGCTGCTCGGGCTGGTGCTGCCGACGTCCGGCTCCTTTGAACTCCTCGGCAGCCGGCGGGCGCAGGACGTGCTGGCGCAGGTCGGCGCGCTGGTCGAGGGCCCGGCGTTCTACGGTCACCTGTCCGGCCGCCGCAACCTCACGCTCACCGACGCGGCCGGTCCGGGCGGCGTCCGCCGGGGACGGCGGGCGCGGGTGGACGCAGCGCTCGAGCAGGTCGGCCTGGACGGCGCGGGATCCCGGCCGGTGAAGGCGTACAGCCTGGGCATGCGCCAGCGCCTCGGCCTGGCGGCCGCGCTGCTGCGCCAGCCCCGGCTGCTGGTGCTCGACGAGCCGACGAACGGCCTGGACCCGCAGGGCATCCGGGAGATCCGCGACCTGCTGCTCGGGCTCAACCGGGCCGGCACGACGGTGTTCCTGTCCAGCCACCTGCTGGCCGAGGTCGAGCTGCTGTGCGACCGGGTCGGCGTCCTCAACCGGGGGCGGCTGGTCGTCCAGGACTCGCTGGCCGTGCTGCAGGCGCCGACCGGCCGCACGCAGGTGGACACCCCTGACGCCTTTCAGGCCACCCAGCTGCTCGGCTCGCGGGTCGAGGCGGTCGACGGCATGCGCCTGCTGGTGCGCGACGACGATCCGGCTGCCCTCAACGCGATGCTCGTGCGCGCCGGAGTGCGGGTCCGTGCGCTCGGCCCGGAACGGCGGACCCTGGAGGACACGGTGCTGCAGGTGACGACGGCCGGCTCGGACCGCGTGGGCGGCCCGCAGCGGGATGCCGACGTCGAGGAGCTGAGCGCGTGATCGTCGTCGAGCTGAGCAAGCTGCTGCGCCGCCCCCGCACCTGGGTGAGCATCGGGCTGCTGGTCCTGCTGCCGACGCTGGTGGCGGTCTTCCTGGCCGTCAGCGAGGTGGCCCCGCGGCCGGGCACCGGTCCGGCGTTCCTGTCGGCGGTGCTGTCCAACGGCGCGCTCTACCCGGCAGCCGCGCTGGCCATCGTGCTGCCGCTGTTCCTGCCCGTCGCGGTCGCGGTCATCGCCGGTGACGCGGTCGCCGGCGAGGCGCAGGCCGGCACGCTGCGCTACCTGCTCATCCGGCCGGTCGGGCGCACCCGGCTGCTCGTCGCCAAGCTGATCTCCGTGGTCGCCTACACGATGCTGGCGGTCGTGCTGGTGGCCGCGGTGTCGTACGTCGTGGGCGTCCAGCTGTTCGGCAGCGGCCCGCTGCCCAGCACCTCGGGCACCACCCTGTCCACCGGCGACGCGACGCTGCGCACGGTGCTGGCGGTGCTCTACGTCGGCTGGTCGATGCTCGGCGTCGCCGCGGTCGCGCTGTTCCTGTCCACCATGACCGACTCCCCGCTGGCCGCCGCCCTCGGCGCCATCGCGCTGCTCGTCACCAGCGGGGTGCTCGTCGGCCTGGACGCCGCCGCGTCGGTGCGCCCGTACCTGCCGACGCGCTACTGGCTGGCGTTCGTGGACCTGTTCCGCGACCCCGTCCTCTACCGCGACCTGGTCCGCGGCACGCTGCTGCAGGGCGTCTACGTGCTCGCGTTCCTGTCCGCCGCGTGGGCCAACCTCATGACCAAGGACATCACGAGCTAGCTGTCCTGGCGGCCGCCTCAGCCCAGGTGCGAGCAGGCCAGCTCCGCGTACAGCGCCGCGCCGTCGGCCAGCACGCTGTCGTCGAAGGCGGCCAGCGGCGAGTGGTTGAACGGCGCGCTCCGCGGGTCCAGCCCGGCAGGGGTCGCGCCGAGGAACACCATCGCGCCGGGCACCGCGTCGAGCACGCGGGAGAAGTCCTCCGAGCCGGTCAGCGGGTGGGGCAGCTCGACGAACCGCTGCTCGCCGAAGCGCTCGCGGACGAGGTCGCCGACGTGCGCGGCGCGGCCCGCGTCGTTGGTGGTGAGCGGGAACAGCTCGGTCGCGGTGACCTCGACCTGCACGCCGTGCGCCGCAGCGACGCCGCGCACCACCCGCACCGACTCGGTCAGCAGCCGCTCCTGCGCGGCGACCGAGAACGACCGCAGCGTCGCCTCGAAGACCGCCTCGTCCGGGATGACGTTGTGCGCGGTGCCGGCGTGGAACTGGCCGACCGTCAGGACGACCGGGTCGAACACGTCGAACGTCCGGGTGATCCAGGTCTGCAGCGCGCCGACCATCTCGCACGCCGCCGGCACCGGGTCCTTCGCGCGGTGCGGGGTCGCGCCGTGGCCGCCCGCGCCGCGGACGGTCACGTGCAGCACGCCAGCAGCAGCCATCATCGGTCCGGGCCGGGTGGCGAACACGCCGGCAGGCAGCGTGGAGGACGCGACGTGCAGGGCGTACGCCGCGTCGATCGGGCGCCCGGCGGCCTGCAGCACGCCCTCGGCCAGCATGTGTGCGGCGCCGTCATAGCCCTCCTCGCCGGGCTGGAACATCAGCACCACGTCGCCCCGCAGCTGCTCGCGCTTCGCCGCCAGCGCGTGCGCGGCGCCGACCAGCATCGTGGTGTGCAGGTCGTGCCCGCACGCGTGCATCGCCGGGCCGGAGGAGGCGTACGGCAGGCCGGTCCGCTCGACCACCGGCAGGGCGTCCATGTCGGCCCGCAGCAGGACGACCGGGCCCGGGCCGCCGCCGCGCAGCACGGCGGTGACCGAGGTGCTCGTGCCCCCCTGGACCAGCTCGAGGGGGAGGCCGTCCAGGGCGGCCAGCACCTTGTCCTGCGTGCGCGGCAGGTCCAGCCCGACCTCCGGGTCGGCGTGCAGGGCGCGGCGCAGGCGGACGAGGTCCTCGGTCTCCATGCCGGCGGACCCTAGCCCTGCGAGGGCACCGCCGGGCCGGCGACGGGGCAGTCGTCCGGCGCCCGGAGCGGCTGCGGGGACAGCGCCTGCAGGACGACCGCCTGCACCCTGGGGTCGCGCGGCAGGGTGCCGTGGTTGACGACGGCGCCCGGGCACAGCTGCTGCACGACGACCTCCACCGCGCCGCGCAGACGGGCCGACTCGGGCGGCGTGACGATGGTGTCCTGCTCGGTCCACAGCGACAGCCACTCCGGGCCCTCGGGCGTCTCGTCGCCGTCGTTCAGCTCGGCCAGCAGCAGGCTGTCCGGCGCCAGCTGCTGGCAGGCGAGCGGGCAGGCGCCGGGCGCCAGGGCGATGCCGAGGGCAGCCAGCCGGGTGCCGTGGTGCGGGGCGCCCAGCGTGACGATCCGGCGGGCCTTGCCGGCGCCGTCCCCCTCCGCCCACAGCCGCGCGACCACGCCCCCGGCGCTGTAGCCGACGACGTCGACCGACGGCGCGCCGTCCGCGAGGGCCGCGTCGGCGGCCGCGCCGAGCGCCTGCGCGGAGCCGCGCAGGTCGCCCCGTCCGTCG
>JAOPWI010000100.1 GCA_025965755.1 Frankiales bacterium
CCGGCCACCGGGACCGGGCCGGCAGACCCGCACCTGCCCGGTCTGGGCGGCCCGCCCGCCTCGACGGCCACCGACGTGGCGACCGCGGCGCTGTTCGAGACCGGTCCGGTGGGCGGCCCGCCCGCTCCGGCGGCCAGCGAGACCGCTCCGGCGGCCAGCGAGACCGCTCCGGCCAGCAACCCGCCCGCGGCTGTTCCGGCCGCCGCCGGCACGCCGTCCACCGGCCCCCGCCGGCCCGTCCGCGAGGCCGAGCCGATCGACCTGCTCGACACCGCGGGCATGCCGGTTCTCAAGCGCCTCGCGCCGGGCCTGGTCGTGCTCGCCATCCTCGTGTGGTTGCTGCGCCGCCTGCGCTCCTAGTCCGCCGTGATCACGCGCGGTTCCGGGTGCCCTCGGGGTGCCCGGGACCGCGCAGGGTCGTGGCCGGTCGCCACGCCCACGCCTGCGGGGGCGTGCGGCCCTACGGGCGGTCGACCACGGCGCGGGTGCTCGGAAAGGCCAGCTCCGGCAGCTCGCCCGCGGCGAAGAACCCCACGTCGGTCGCGTCGTCCCCGGCGGCCAGGGTTCCGCCCACGATCGAGGCCTCGAAGGCGAGGAAGAACGACGCCCCGCCGCCGCCGGCACCGGCCCCCGGCCAGACGTCGATCACGGCGCCGACCTCGACCACCAGTCCGGTCTCCTCGAGCGCCTCGCGGGCCGCGGCGTCGCGGGGATCCTCGCCGGCGTCGACGAACCCGGCCGGCAGCGACCACTTGCCCTTCTCGGGCTGCACACCGCGCCGGACCAGCAGGGTGCGGCCTGACGCGTCCCGGACCGCCACGCCCACGCCCACCTTCGGGTCGCGAAAGTGCGTCCGCCCGCAGCCGGTGCAGACCGGATGAGGGCGCTGGCCTCCCAGGGCGGAGCCGCAGGCGGTGCAGAAGCGGGGCTGGAGCACGCTCACCCGCCGAGAAAGGACATCTCGGCCTTGGGGCCGCCGGCCGGCAGGCGCCCGCGCAGCTCCGAGTAGCGGTCGTCCCGGGCCCGCCAGCGGCCGGACACCGCCTCGCGCAGCTGCTCGTCGTCGGCTCCGCCCCGCAGCACCGCCCGCAGGTCGTGCCCGCTGGCGGCGAACAGGCAGGTGTAGAGCTCGCCGACCGCCGTGAGCCGGGCCCGGGTGCAGTCCGTGCAGAACGGCTTGGTCACCGAGGTGATGAGCCCGAGCTCGCCCCGGCCGTCCAGGAAGCGGTAGGTCTCGGCGACGTCGCCGGGGGAGGCCCGCCCGACCGGCTCGAGCGGGTGCACGGCAGCCACCCGGGCCAGCACCTCGGCGGCCGGAACGACCTGGTCGGGCAGCCAGCCGTTCGTGCTCCCGACGTCCATGTACTCGATGACCCGCAGCAGGTGGCCGCTCTCGCGGGCGTACTCGACCAGGTCCAGCAGCCCGTCGTCGTTCACGCCCCGGCGCAGCACCGTGTTGAGCTTGACCGGCCCGAGCCCCACCTCGCGGGCGGCGGTGATGCCGTCGAGCACCGCCTGGAGCGAGATCCGGGTGTCCGCCATCTGCTGGAAGACGTCGGGGTCCAGGCTGTCCAGGCTGACCGTGACGCGGCGCAGCCCGGCGGCGCGCAGGGCGTCGGCCTGCGCGGCGAGCAGCGAGCCGTTGGTCGTCAGGGCGATGTCGGCGACGCCGGGGGTGGCGGCGACGAGCCCGACCAGGACGGCCAGGTCCCGCCGCAGCAGCGGCTCGCCACCGGTCAGGCGCACCTTGGTGACCCCGAGAGAGGCGAAGGCGGCGACCACCCGGGTGATCTCGTCGTAGCTCAGCAGCTCCGAGCGGGGCAGAAAGGCGTGGTCCGGGCCGAAGAGCTCGCGTGGCATGCAGTAGGGGCAGCGGAAGTTGCAGCGGTCGGTCACGGAGATCCGCAGGTCCCGCAGCGGCCGGCCGAGCCGATCCCGCACGTCGGTGCCCATGCAGGGATCCTAGGCGGGCAATCCCGGGTTAGCCTCGTCACACTGGACCAGCTGGGGAGGGCCACGTGGACCCGAAGGACATCGCCGCAGGTCGGGAGCGCTGGCAGCAGCGCTACGACAAGGCCCCCAAGCGCGAGGCCGACTTCACGACCCTGTCCGGCGTCGAGGTGGATCCGGTCTACGGCCCCCAGCCGGGCGAGACCTACGACGGCTTCGACCGCATCGGCTGGCCGGGCGAGTTCCCCTTCACCCGCGGCCTGCACACGACCGGCAACCGGGGCCGGCTCTGGACGGTCCGCCAGTTCGCCGGCTTCGGCAGCGCCCAGCAGACCAACGAGCGCTACAAGATGATCCTGGCCGGCGGCGGCGGCGGGCTGTCCGTCGCCTTCGACATGCCGACCCTCATGGGCCGCGACTCCGATGACCCCCGGGCGCTCGGCGAGGTCGGGCACTGCGGCGTGGCCATCGACTCGGCCTCGGACATGGAGATCCTGTTCGCCGACATCCCGCTCGGCGACGTCACCACCTCGATGACCATCAGCGGGCCCGCGGTGCCGGTCTTCTGCATGTACCTGGTCGCCGCGGAGCGCCAGGGCATCGACCCGGGGGTGCTCAACGGGACGCTGCAGACCGACATCTTCAAGGAGTACATCGCGCAGAAGGAGTGGCTCTTCCCGCCGGAGCCCCACCTGCGCCTGATCGGCGACCTCATGGAGCACTGCGCCGAGCACATTCCGGCCTACAAGCCGATCAGCGTCTCCGGCTACCACATCCGCGAGGCCGGCTCCACCGCCGCGCAGGAGCTCGCCTTCACGCTCGCGGACGGGTTCGCCTACGTCGAGCTCGGGCTCTCGCGGGGCCTGGACGTCGACGTCTTCGCTCCCGGCCTGTCGTTCTTCTTCGACGCCCACATCGACTTCTTCGAGGAGATCGCGAAGTTCCGCGCGGCCCGCCGCATCTGGGCCATGTGGTTGCGCGACGTCTACGGCGCCAAGACCGAGAAGGCGCAGTGGTTGCGCTTCCACACCCAGACCGCCGGCGTCTCGCTGACGGCGCAGCAGCCGGACAACAACATCGTGCGTACGGCGATCGAGGCTCTCGCCGCCGTGCTGGGCGGCACCAACTCACTGCACACCAACGCCCTGGACGAGGTGCTGGCGCTGCCCAGCGAGCGGGCGGCCCAGATCGCGCTGCGCACCCAGCTGGTCATCGCCGAGGAGACCGGCGTCGCCAACGTCGCCGACCCGCTCGGCGGCTCCTGGTACGTCGAGCAGCTGACCGACGAGCTGGAGCGCCAGGCCAACGAGATCTTCTCCACGATCCGGGACATGGGCACCGACGGCACCATGACCAGCGGGATCCTGCGCGGCATCGAGGACGGCTGGTTCATGGGCGAGATCGCCGAGGCCGCCTTCCAGTACCAGGTCGGGGTGGAGAAGGGCGACAAGCGAGTCGTCGGGGTCAACGTCCACACCGGCGGCCCCGACGACCCGCTGGAGATCCTGCGGGTGTCGCACGAGGTCGAGCGCGAGCAGGTCCGCGTGCTGGCCGACCGCAAGGGCTCGCGCGACGAGGCCGAGGTGCAGCGACTGCTCGGCGGGCTCGTCGAGACGGCCCGGGGCGAGGGCAACACCATTCCGCCGATGCTCGAGGCGATCCGCGCCGAGGCCACTCTCGGCGAGGTCTGCGGCGCCCTGCGCGACCTGTGGGGCAGCTACACCGAGCCGCCGCAGTTCTGACCCGTTCCGGGAAGGCCCCGGGCGGCGCTGCGGTTGGATGCAGGCATGCAGCGACGTCCCACTGACCTGAACATCGCGGGCGCCGTCGACCTGTCGGGGCTGCGTGCCCCGGCCCGTCCGGCCGTGCCGACCCCGACCCCGGCCGCCGCGCCGGCGGGCGGTGCCGCGCCGGCGGCCGCGTCGTCCGTGCTGGACGTCTCGGAGGCGACCTTCGAGCGCGACGTCCTGCAGCGCTCGATGCAGGTGCCGGTGCTCGTGGACTTCTGGGCCGACTGGTGCGGCCCGTGCAAGCAGCTCAGCCCGGTCCTCGAGCGGCTCGCCGAGGCGGACGGCGGTGCCTGGCTGCTGGCCAAGGTGGACGTCGACGCCAACCAGCAGCTCTCGGGGCAGCTGGGCATCCAGTCCATTCCGACGGTGCTGCTGGCCCTCGGCGGCCGGCTCATCCAGGGCTTCACCGGCGCGCTGCCCGAGCGCGACGTCCGCGCCTTCCTCGACCAGGTCCTGGCGGCTGCCCAGCAGGCCGGCCTGCCCGGGCCGGGCGCGGCCGGCGCCCCCGACGAGCCGGCCGGCCCGCCGCCGGAGCCGGAGCTGCTCGCCGCCGAGGACGCCCTCGCGCGCGACGACCTGCCCGCGGCCGAGGCGGCGTACGACGCCCTGCTGGCCCGCAAGCCGGCCGACCCGGTGGCCCTGGGCGGCCGGGCCTGGGTCGGCCTGATCCGGCGCACCGAGGGGCTCGACCCGCAGCAGGTGCTGCAGCGCGCCGCCGCCGACCCGAGCGACGTCACGGCCCAGCTGTCCGCAGCCGACCTGGACGTGCTCGCCGACCGTGTCGACGAGGCGGTCAGCCGTCTGGTCGCCCTGGTCCGCCAGACCAGCGGGGAGGAGCGCGAGGCCGTGCGCACCCACCTGGTCGGGCTGTTCAGCGTGCTGGACCCGGAGGACCCGCGCGTCGTCGCGGGCCGCCGGGCGCTGGCCAACGCGCTGTTCTAGCCGGTCAGTCCACCAGCGCGCTGTAGACCAGCTGGCGCAGCTCGCCGCGGACCGGGTAGGTGCTCGAGGGCATCAGCTGGGTGAAGAAGTGCGCGGTGATCTGCTCGCGCGGGTCCACCCAGAAGGCCGTGCTGGCCAGGCCGCCCCAGGTCATCTCGCCGGCGGTGGCGTGCACCTTCAGCGCGATCGGGTCGGCCAGCACGCCGAAGCCCAGGCCGAAGCCGATGCCGTCGTAGGCCGTCTCGGCGAACTGCCCGCGGCCGAGCTCGCTGAGCAGCCCGCCGCCCGGCAGGTGGTTCTGGCCCATGTACGCGACCGTGCGCGAGCCGAGCAGGCGGACGCCGTCGAGCTCGCCGCCGCGCACCAGCATCTGCGTGAACCGGGCGTAGTCGGCGGCCGTGGAGAGCAGGCCGCCGCCGCCGGAGAGCATCGTCGGCTCGCTCAGCGCGCTCTTGCCGAACGCGTCGTAGCGCGTCGCCGCGCCGGTCTGCGGGTGGCGGACGTAGAGCGCGGCCAGCCGGTCGGCCTGGTCCGGCCGCGCCCACCAGGTGGTGTCGCTCATCCCCAGCGGACCGGTCACCCGCTCGGCGAAGGCCTGGTCGAGGGATTGACCGGTGAGCACCTCGATGACCCGGCCCAGCACGTCGGTGGCCACCGAGTAGTTCCAGGCGGTGCCCGGCTCGAAGACCAGCGGCAGTGACGCCCACAGCTTGCAGGCGTCGGCGAGATCCAGGTCGGGGTTGAACTCCGCGCCGGCGTTGCGGTACATCTCGTCCACCGGCCCGGAGTGCAGGAAGCCGTAGGTGAGCCCGGCCGTGTGGCTGAGCAGGTGCCACATCCGGATCGGCTCGGTCGCCGGGCGGACCTGCGGCGCGGCCGGGGTGCCGCCCTTCCACACCTGCATGTCGGCGAACTCCGGCAGGAACGTGGCGACCGGGTCGTTGAGGGAGAACAGGCCCTGCTCGAACAGCTGCATCGCGACGACGGACGTGATCGGCTTGGTCATCGAGTAGATGCGCCACAGGGTGTCCGCCTCGACCGGCAGGCCGGCCTCCTGGTCACGGTGGCCGTACACCGACGAGTGCGCCACCTTGCCCTTCCGGGTGACCACGACCTGCCAGCCGGCGAGCCGGCCGTCGTCGACGTACCTGGCCAGGTGAGTGTCGATGCGCTCGAGGCGGGCGGCGTCGAAGCCCACCTCCGCCGGGTCGGTGTCGACCTTCACCACGGGGACCTCCAGGGAGTGACGGGGCTCACTTGTCCCCGCAACGTAGGCGAGCAGCGGGCCGGGCTAGGACGCGGGGCCCTCGCTGGCGAGCCACACGGTGCCCAGCGGCGGGATGCGCAGCAGAGCCGACGCCGGCTGGCCGTGCCAGCTCTCGCCGGAGGCCTCGACCGCGCCGCCGTTGCCGACGCCGCTGCCGTAGTAGACCTCGGCGTCGGAGTTGAGCACCTCGCGCCAGGTGCCGGCCCAGGGCAGGCCGAGCCGGTAGCCCTCGTGCGGCTGGCCGGCGAAGTTGCTGATGCAGGCCACCGCGGAGCCGTCGGCACCGAAGCGCAGGAACGAGAACACGTTGCCGGTCGAGTCGTTGGCGTCGATCCAGGCGAACCCGGACTGCTCGTGGTCCAGCGTCCACAGCGCCGGCGTGGCCCGGTAGACCTCGTTGAGCTCCTTGACCAGCAGGGCGACGCCGCGGTGGTCGGGCAGGTCGAGCAGCCACCAGTCCAGCGACCGCTGCTCGCTCCACTCCGACTCCTGCGCGAACTCGCTGCCCATGAACAGCAGGTGCTTGCCCGGGTGGGCCCACATGAAGGCCAGATAGGTGCGCACGTTGGCCAGCTGCTGCCACCGGTCACCCGGCATCTTGCGCAGCAGGGAGCCCTTGCCGTGCACGACCTCGTCGTGGCTGATCGGCAGCACGTAGTTCTCGGAGTAGGCGTAGACCATCGAGAACGTCATCTGGTGGTGGTGGTAGCCGCGGTA
>JAOPWI010000115.1 GCA_025965755.1 Frankiales bacterium
CAGCGACTGGACCGCCCAGCAGACCAGCGGGCGGCCGCCGAGCGGGACCAGCGCCTTGGGCGCTCCGGGACCGAGCCGCCTGCCCCGGCCCGCGGCCGGCACCAGCACGCCGACAGCCGCGAGCCCCGCCCCGCCGCCCGGGACGGGGCGCGGAACGGGGCACGGGGGACTGCTCAGCTCAGGAGGCCAGGACCTCGTCGAGGATGGCCTCGGCCTTGTCCTCGTTGGTGCCCTCGGCGAGCGCGAGCTCGCTGACCAGGATCTGGCGGGCCTTGGAGAGCATGCGCTTCTCGCCGGCCGACAGGCCCCGCTCCTTGTCGCGGCGCCAGAGGTCGCGGACGACCTCACCGACCTTGTTGATGTCACCGGAGGCGAGCTTCTCCAGGTTGGCCTTGTAGCGGCGCGACCAGTTGGTCGGCTCCTCCACGGCCGGGGCCCGGAGAACCTCGAACACCTTGTCGAGGCCGGCCTGGCCGACCACGTCGCGCACGCCCACGATCTCGGCGTTGTCCGCCGGGACCCGGACGGTCAGGTCGCCCTGGGCGACCTTGAGCACCAGGTAGATCCGCTCGACGCCCTTGATGGTCCGGGTCTCGATGGCCTCGATGAGTGCAGCACCGTGGTGCGGGTAGACGACCGTCTCGCCGACTGCGAACGTCATGTGTGGGGAACCCCTCTCGCCGATCCCCATCATAACACGGACCGTGTCCGCTGCGCCGACCATCGTCGCAGGTCAGAGGGGGTGCGCGAGCCAAAGGGGGTCTTGACAGAACGTCCCGGCCCGTGCATGGCCCCGGTCACAAAGGGCTGTCAACGAGGGTCCGGCGGGCCGGTCCGGCACCGGCTTCCGGCGGTCCGCGCCGGGCACCAGGAGCCTCAGGTCCGGCGGCGCAGCAGCGCGGCGTACAGGGTCAGCCCGGGGCCGAAGGCCATCGCCACGACGTGGCCGCCGTCCTGGACGGTTCCGCGCGCGAACAGCCGCTCCAGCACCAGCAGCACGGTGCTGGACGAGCAGTTGCCCACCTCGTCGAGCACGGCGTAGGACGGGGCGACGTCGTCCTCGGACAGGCCCAGCGCCTCGCCGACCACCTCGACGATGCGCCGGCCGCCGGGGTGGATCGCCCAGCCGGCCACGTCGCCGACCGCCAGATCGTGCCGGGCCAGCAGGTCCTCGACGACCGGGCGGGCGTGCCGGGCCAGGACGTCCGGCACCTTGGGCGACAGCCCCATCTTGAAGCCGAGGTCGGTCACGTCCCAGGTCATGTGGTCGCTGGTGGAGACGTCGGTGCGGGCGACGACGTCGACGACCTGGAAGCCGGCTGCCGGACGGCCACCCGCCCCCCACTCCGACGGCTGCAGGACGACGGCCGCGGCCGCGTCGCTGAACAGCGCGTGCGCCACCATCTGCTGCAGGTCCTCCTCGGTCGGCTTGCCACTGCGGGCCGTCTGCGTCGCCGGCTGCACGTGCAGGCTGGTCAGCTCGACGCAGAGCAGCACCGCGGGCCGCTGCCGGGCGGTGACGAAGTCAGCGGCGGCGCCGAGGCCGGGCAGCGCCGCGTAGCAGCCCATGTGACCGACGTGCAGGCGCTGCACGGTGTCGGGCATGCCCAGGTCGCGGGCCAGCAGGATGTCCAGGCCGGGCGTCGCGTAGCCGGTGCAGGAGACGACGGTGAACATCCCGACCTCGGCCGGGTCGAGCCCCGCGTCGGCCAGGGCGGCGGCGACGGCCTGCCTGCCGAGCGGCATGGCCTCCTGCTGGAAGCGGCGCATCCGGTCGGCGGTGCCCCAGCCGGAGACGTCCTCCCGGGTCGGGTCCACCACCCCGCGTCGGGTCGTGATCGCGGAGTGCCGCCAGACCGTGCGGGCCAGCCGGGCGTCGGCGTAGTGGTGGCGGAAGAAGCCGTCCCACAGGGCCTGCTGGCCCATCGGGGCGGGCAGCGCGTGACCGGCGCCCACCAGGCTGGCGGTCATGGCGTCGCCTTCCGTCCGTGGGCCTGGAACAGGCCGGCCGTCGAGCGCGTCGGCACCATCCGCGCCCGGTCCCTCCTGCCCGTCACCCACGCCAGGTAGTCGGGGACCGACGGTCGCAGCCCGGCAAGGCTCAGCACCACGCCGTGCGCCGCGGCGACGCGGACGAGGCGGTCGCGGTCGACGTACAGGGCCGGATCGTGCAGCCGGCGCGGCGGGCCGCCGGGCAGGCGCTCGCCGACGGTGATGGAGGAGAACCGGCCGAACCAGGTGGCGGCGATCGTGTCGACCACCAGCGTTCCGCCCGGGCGCAGGACGCGGCAGGCCTCGCTCACCGCGGCGTCGAGGTCCGGAACGTGCTCGAGCACCTCACCGGCGACCACGACGTCGGCGCAGGCGTCGGCCAGCGGGAGCCGCTGCGCATCGCCCCGTACGGCGGCGACGCCGTGCCGCCGGGCCACCGCGGTCGCGGTGGGCGACAGGTCCACGCCGACATGGCGGTGGCCCTTGCCCGCGAGGTGCGGGGCGAGCAGCCCGCCGCCGCAGGCGATGTCCACCAGCACCGAGGCCTCGTGCGTCGCCTGCGGCACCAGCCGCGCCCGGGCCTCGGCGATCCAGTGCAGCATGGCGAACGGCCCGCGCCCATCCCACCAGGACGCCGCCAGGTCGTCGTACTGCGCGGGGTCGTTCCTCGGCCGGACCGTCGTCACCGGCCCATCCTGCTCCGCTGACAGACTTCCTGCCGTGACGACGTCCCGGGCGGTCGCGGCCCTGGCCCGGGCCTGCCATCCGGAGCCGGCCGCCGCGGTCACCGCGATCGCCACCGCACTGTCGCTGTCGGTCGGCGCGCGCACCGGCTGGGTGCTCGCGGCCTTCGCCACCGGGCAGCTCACGACCGGGTGGACCAACGACTGGGTCGACCGCGACCGTGACGCCGCCAGCGGCCGGCGGGACAAGCCGGTGGCCAGCGGGGCGCTGCCGGCGTCCGCTGTCGGCCGGGCGGCGCTGGTGGCCGCGGCGCTGTGCGTGCCCCTGTCGCTGGCCATGGGCCTGCGCGCCGGGCTGGTGCACCTCGTCGCGGTCGCCTCGGCCGCCGCGTACAACCTGCGGCTCAAGGCGACGGCGCTGTCCTTTCTGCCGTACGCCGTGTCCTTCGGGCTCGTGCCGTCGGTGGTCACGCTCGGCGTCGGCGCCTGGGCTCCCTGGTGGGCGACCGGAGCCGGAGCGCTGCTCGGCCTGGGCGCCCACCTCGCGAATGCGCTGCCCGACCTGGAGGACGACCTGCGCGACGGCATCCGAGGGCTGCCGCACCGGCT
>JAOPWI010000116.1 GCA_025965755.1 Frankiales bacterium
GCGGCCACCCTCGGAGCGGCCACCCTCGGAGCGACCACCCTCGGAGCGACCACCCTCGGAGCGGCCACCGGTACGGGCGGCCGGCTTGCGACGGCCGGTCTCGCCGAGGTCCTCGACCTGCTCGGCGCCGAGGCCGGCGCGGGTGCGCTCGGCCCGGGGCAGCATGCCCTTGGTCCCCTCGGGAATGTCCAGGTCGCTGAACAGGTGCGGCGAGTTGGAGTAGGTCTCGGCCGGCTCGACGAAGTCCAGGTCCAGGGCCTTGTTGATGAGCTTCCACTTCGGGATGTCGTCCCAGTCGACGAACGTCACCGCGACGCCGTTGGCGCCGGCGCGGCCGGTACGCCCGATGCGGTGCAGGAAGGTGCTCTCCTCGTCGGGGCACTGATAGTTGATCACGTGCGTGACGTCCTGGACATCGATGCCGCGGGCGGCGACATCGGTCGCGACGAGCACGTCGATCTTGCCGCTGCGGAACGCCCGCAGCGCCTGCTCCCGGGCGCCCTGCCCGAGGTCGCCGTGCACGGCCGCGGCGGCGAAGCCGCGGGAGCTCATGTCCTCGGCGACCTTGTCGCAGGTGCGCTTGGTGCGGCAGAAGACCATGGTCAGGCCGCGGCCCCGGGCCTGCAGGATGCGGGCCAGCACCTCGCCCTTGTCCATGGCGTGCGCGCGGTAGACGAAGATCCGCGTGTTGGGAACGGTGCGCTTCTCGTCCGGCTCCTCGGCGCGGATGTGCACCGGCTGCCTCATGAACCGGCGGGCCATCGCGACGACCGGCCCCGGCATGGTGGCCGAGAACAGCATGGTCTGCCGGTCGGTCGGGATCTGCTCGAGAATGCGCTCGACGTCGGGCAGGAAGCCCAGGTCCAGCATCTCGTCGGCCTCGTCGAGCACCAGCACGCCGACGGCCGACAGGTCCAGGTGGCCCTGGCGGGCCAGGTCGAGCAGGCGTCCGGGCGTGCCCACGACGACCTCGACGCCCTTGCGCAGCGCCTCGACCTGCGGCTCGAACGCGCGCCCGCCGTAGATGGTCTGCACGCGGACCTTGCGCACCGAGCCGGCGGCCTCGAGGTCGCGGGCGACCTGAACGCACAGCTCGCGGGTCGGGACGACGACGAGCGCCTGCGGGATGCCGGTGCTGCCCTCGGTCGTGTCCTTGACCCGCTGCAGCAGCGGGATGCCGAAGCCGAGCGTCTTGCCGGTGCCGGTGCGGGCCTGGCCGATGAGGTCCTGGCCGCCCAGGGCGATCGGCAGGGTCATGGTCTGAATGGCGAAGGGGGCGGTGATGCCCAGCTTCTCGAGCGCCTCGACGGTCTCGGGGCGGGTGCCGAGGGCGGCGAAGCCGTTCTCGGGGGCGGTCTCGTTCACGGTTTCGGACAGGGGACTGCCTCTTCTGCTCCGCGCACACCGCGTCCGGGGGCTGGCTCGGCTCGCAGCGGTCGGAGCAGTGGAGCTCGCAGCCCGACCGGCGCGCCGCGGCAGAGGGCGGTCCGCGCACACGTGCGGGACGGCGTCTGCCGCCCCGTCAAGCGGCATCCTACCGGCTAGGGTCCGCTCAGCCCGAGCCGCGGGCGCCGACGCCGGAGGTGGGCACCCTGACCGCATCGCTGGACGCCTCGACGATCGACCTGTTGGGCGTGCTCGCGTACGGCGAGCTGACCGCCTTCGAGCGGCTCGCCGCCGACGCGCAGTACGCCCCGACGGTCTCGGACAAGGCCGCGCTGGCCACGATGGCGGTGGCCGAGTTCCACCACTTCACCCGCCTGCGCGACGCGCTCATCGAGGGCGGCGTCGACCCGGAGCAGGCCATGGCCCCCTTCGTGGAGAGCCTCAACGCGTTCCACGAGGCCACCCCGCCCAACGACTGGCTGGAAGGGCTCATCAAGGCCTACGTCGGCGACGGCCTGGCCACCGACTTCTACCGCGAGGTCGCCGAACTCATTCCGGACGAGAAGGTGCGCACCCTCGTGCGCGAGGTGCTCGCGGACACCGGTCAGGCCGAGTTCGCCGTCGCGAAGGTCACCGGCGCCATCGCCGAGGACCCGGCCGTGGCGGGGCGCCTGGCGCTGTGGGGCCGGCGGCTGGTCGGCGAGGCGATCATCGAGGCGCAGCGCGTGGCCGTCGAGCGCGACGCCCTGACCGAGCTGCTGGTCGGCGACGGCGACCTGGCCGGCGTCGCCCGGCTGCTGACCCGGCTCATGGACAACCACACCAAGCGCATGGCTGCGCTCGGCATGCAGAGCTAAGGGCTGCCGCCCGCGCTACATCGCGCCGAAGCCCACCCGGCGCTGCTCGCTCTCCGCGATCTCCACGTAGGCCAGCTTGTCCGCGGGCACCAGCACGCGGCGGCCCTTCTCGTCGGTCAGGCTGAGCACGCCGAGGTCGGCCTTGAGGGCGTCGGCGACCGCCTTGGCCACCTCGTCGGCGCTCTGCGCGCTCTCCAGGACGAGCTCGCGCGGCGCGTACTGCACGCCGATCTTGACCTCCACGGTCGGACCTCCGGGTCGAGAGAGTTGACGTTCCGGGCCCACGCTAGCCCCGGTCCGGCCAGACGGCGCCCCGGTACGCCCACAGCGCAAGCGGCCGCTCAGCCGGCGCGGGGTGTGCCCGAGATCCCGCGCCAGGACAGGCCGACGAGCAGCTCGACGGCGCGCTCCTGGGGAATGCGACCCTCCGACGCCAGCCACCAGCGCGCCCCCACCTCGGCCAGGCCGGACAGCCCCACCGAGAGCAGCAGGGCCTCCTCCTCGCGGTGCCCGGTGTCGGAGGCGATGGTGTCCGCGATGGCCTCGACGCAGGACTGCGTCATCCGCTCGACCCGCTCGCGCACCGCCGGGTCGTTGCGCAGGTCGCTCTCGAAGACCAGCCGGAAGGCCTCGCCGTCACCGGCCACGAAGTCGAAGTACGCCGCGACGGAGGCCTCGACCCGGGCCCGGTTGTCGGTGGTGGAGGCCAGAGCCTGGCGGACCTTGCCGACCAGGTCCTCGGCATGCTGATCGAGCAGCGCCAGATAGAGCTCGAGCTTGCCCGGAAAGTGCTGGTAGAGCACCGGCTTGCTCACCCCTGCGCGCTCGGCGATGTCGTCCATCGCGGCGGCGTGGTAGCCCTGCGCGACGAAGACCTCCTGGGCGGCCCCGAGCAGCTGCTTGCGCCGGGCCGGGCGCGGCAGGCGCACCCCGCGGGCGGCGCCCGCGTCGCGGCCCAACGGCGTCGACGTCATGCCGACACCTTGCCACGACCGCTGCCGGTCAGCGGCGCTCGTCCTCGTCCAGCTCGACCACCTGCGCCTGTTCCTGGGCGTCGACGGGGTCGGCCTCCAGGGGCAGCTCACGGGTGGCGGCGTGCTGGCCCGGGCCGGCGGCAGCGGCCTGCTCCAGCACGTCGAACTCGTCGGCCTCGACCGGCACCTCGGGCTCGACCGGCCGCGGCCCGTCGCCGGTCGGGGTGCTGCCCTGCTCGAGCTCGTCGGGGGTGCTCATGCCGGGTCCTGGCCGGAGAGCTCCCGCGAGCCCGTCCGCGTGCGCCGGGCGTCCGGCACCCGGTCGGGGTTGCGGCGCAGGTAGTCCTGCTCGAGCTCCAGCGTGCGGCGGGTGTGGAACTCCAGCGCATCGTCGCTGCCGTGCAGGAAGGTGTCGTTGCGGGTCTCGTGCAGGTGCTTGAGCTCGCGCTCCAGCGCCTCGTCCGAGAGCTCTTCCGCGGGGACGCCGGTCACGGGTTCCTCCTGGTCTTCGCTCCGTCGATGATCACAGTCTGATCAACAGGTCGATCCGCCCCTACCCGGGTAGCGGGGGCTCCATGACCGAGTCTGCCCCTGCCGCTGTGATCTTCGACGTCGACGGCACCCTCGTCGACACCAACTACCTGCACGTGCTCGCCTGGTGGGAGGCGTTCCTGGCCCGTGGCCACCAGGTGAGCTGCTTCGACATCCACCGCGCCATCGGCATGGGCTCCCGTGACCTGGTCCAGGCGCTGATCGGCACGGCCGACGAGGCCCTCATCGAGGACCACGGCACGCGGTACGCCCCGCTGCGCCAGCGCATGATCGCCTTTCACGGGGCCGGCGACCTGATCCGGATGCTGCACGGGCGCGGCATCCGGGTCGTCTGGGCGACCAGCGGCGAGCCGGCCGACGTGGCGGACATGAGGAAGGCCGTCGGCGCGGACGAGGCGGTCCACGCGCTCGTGAACTCCGCGGACGTGCCGAGCAGCAAGCCGGCTCCCGACATCGTGCTCGCGGCTCTGGAGGCTGCCGGGGTCCAGCCGGACCGCGCGGTCATGGTCGGCGACACGGTGTACGACATCCGGGCCGCGCACGCCGCGGGCGTCACGTGCGTCGCGGTGCTGGCCGGCGGCATCGGTGAGAAGGAGCTGGTCGAGGCCGGCGCCGACGCGGTCTACGGCAACGTGCAGGAGCTGCTCGACGGCCTCGAGAGCTCGCCGATCGCCGAGCTCCTCAAGGGCTGAGCAGCGGAGCGAACAGGTCCCCGTGCTCGGCGACCCGGCCGAGCACGTCGTCGGAGGTGAAGACCAGGTCCTCGGGGGACGTGCAGGCCTGCACCTCGTCCCACGTGATGGGCGTCGACACGGTCGGGTGCTCACGAGCCCGGAGCGAGTAGACGGTCACCGTCGTCTTCGCCGCGCTGTTCTGCGACCAGTCGACAAGCACCTTGCCGGGGCGCAGCGCCCTCGTCATCCGGTGCACGACCAGCTCGGGGTGGCTGCGCTCGAAGCGCTGCGCGAGCTCCTTGGCGTACGCCGACGTCTGCTCGCTGGAGCCGAACGCGTCGGCGCGGGCGTACAGCTGCATGCCCTTGCTGCCGCTGGTCTTGACGTACGGCTCGAGGCCATCGGCCTGCAGGACCGGGCGCAGCAGCTGGGCCACCTCGCAGCACTCGACGATGGTCGCCGGCGGGCCCGGGTCGAGGTCGAAGACCACCATGTCGGGGGACGGCTCGCCGACCCGCCACAGGTGGGTGTGCAGCTCCAGGCTGGCCAGGTTGGCCGTCCACATCAGGCCGGCCAGGCTCTCGATGACGGTGTAGTGGATGGTCTCGCGGTTCTTCGACGAGCCGGGCGAGGGCAGCTCCACCACGCGCACCCACTCGGGCGTGCCGCGCGGCGCGTTCTTCTCGAAGAACACCTGCCCCTCGACGCCGTCCGGATAGCGCTTGCGGGTGAGCGCCCGGCCGGCCAGGTGCGGCAGCAGCACGGGCGCGATGCGGGAGTAGTAGTCCAGCACCTGGCCCTTGGTGAACCCCACGGCCGGGTAGAGCACCTTCTCCAGGTTGGTCAGCGGCAGCTGGTGCCCCTCGACGTCGACGACGACCTTCGTGCCTGTGCTCATCGGGTGACTCCCTGGTCGTCCGCGGCGGTCGCGGGCCGGCGGCCCGTCACTCGCGCACCACCTGGCCCGGGTCCAGATCGTCGCGCAGCCCCTTGTACGAGGGGTGCCGCAGCCGGCCCTCCCGCGTCCACGCCGTGAGCTCGATCTCGGCCACGAGCACCGGCTCGACCCAGACGGCGTGCCGGGCGTGCTCGCGCGGCACCTCCGCCGCGAAGGGGCTGCCGGCCCGGCGCAGCGGCGCCAGCAGGGCGCCGAGGCGGGCCAGCTCGGCCTGCGTGAAGCCGGTGCCGACGTGGCCGGCGAAGACCAGCCCGTCCGGCGACTGCACGCCGAGCAGCAGCGAGCCGATGCGCCCGGAGCGGCCGCCCTCGCCGGGCTTCCAGCCGCCCACGACGGCGCTCTGCCGCTTCAGGTGCTTGATCTTGCGCCAGGAGTCGCTGCGCCGGCCCGGCTGGTACAGGCTGTCCCGGCGCTTGGCGACCACGCCCTCGAGCCCCTGCGCCCTGGTGACCTGCACGACCGCCGCGCCGTCCCCGCGAAACGACGGCGACAGCTGGAAGGACTGCCCGGTGAGGGGCAGCTGCTCCAGCCGGGCCCGGCGGGCGTCGTAGGGCTGGTCGAGCAGCGACCCGGTGTCGTGCAGCAGGTCGAAGGCCACGAACGTCACCGGCGTGGCCCGGACCAGCGCCGGATCGGGCCCGCGCACGTGCATGCGCGACTGCAGCAGCCCGAAGTCGGAGCGGCCCCTGCCGTCGAGCGCGACGACCTCGCCGTCGAGCAGCGCCGGACCGTCCAGGGCGGTGGCCAGCCCGCGCAGCTCGGGATAGGCGCCGGTCACCTCGTTGCCGTTGCGGCTGGTCAGCCGCACCGTTCCCCCCTCGACCGCGGCGAGCACCCGCACGCCGTCCCACTTCACCTCGTACGCCCACGCGTCGTCGTCGGTCGGCAGCGCACCGGCCGTCGCCAGCATCGGCGCGAGGTGGCGGGGCAGGGTCACGCGGTCCACCTACCCCGTGACTCGAGGGCTACGGCTCCAGGAAGAAGGGCGCGGTGTAGGCGATCGCGTTGCCGTACGGCTGGTAGGACGCCGGAGCCCGCCGGTCGCACGGCTGCGCCGGATCGGACAGCCGCAGCACGACCCAGCGGCCGGACCCGGCGTCGACCGGTGCCGTGAACGAGATCAGCGACCCGTCGCCCGGGACGGTGAACGCCTCGCTGTGCACGACCGTCGGCAGCGGCGTGCCGGTCATGAGGACCTGCACCTGCAGCGCCGTGCCGGCCCAGGCCGGGCCGCGGTCGACGTCGAGCAGGAAGCGCACCGGCCCCGTGCGGTGGCGCAGCGTCGAGCCCATCTGCGTGCCGTTGGCCGAGGCGCCGACGCGCAGCCCGCGCAGCCGCGTGGCGAACACCCGGCGCGACTGCATCGCCTCGCGGACGCCGGCCCGGGTGAGCTGCCGGACGTACAGGCCGGTGCGGCCCTTGCCGTCCGGATAGCCCCAGTCGGTCCCGTGCTCGTCGGAGACGCCGAGCAGGCCGACCCGCCAGCCGGCGTCCAGGCACTGCGTCAGCGGGGACACCCGCCCGGCGTCGGTGCCCTCGAACAGGTAGTCCTCGCCGCGGTTGAAGATCTCCATGCTGACCATGCGATCGCGCAGCGCGGCGTCGTAGGCAAAGGAGCTGAACCGCCCCGGCTCGCGACCGGGGTGGTTGAAGCCGGACAGGCCGTCCCGGCCGCCGCCGAGCACCGGCGTGGCCGGGTCGCGGCCGAGCCAGGCGTAGAACAGCTCCATGCCCCGGTCGGTCGTGGGCAGGTCGCGCACGACGCCCTCGACCACCGGGTCCAGGACCGGCCCGAGACCGGGCACGCCGCGCAGGAACTGCGCGAGCCCCTCGCCGGTGCCCAGCCCGGCGGTCAGCGCGGGGTCGGTCCAGGTCTGGGAGAACCAGACGTTCAGATGGCCCAGGGTCGGGCTCGACCACTCGAAGCCGCGGATCGCGGTGAACTCGTGCGGCGCGTCGGCGGCGTCGGCGAGCGCCCGGGTGGCCGCCCAGCGCTGCTCGTCCAGGCCCTCCAGCCCACCGCAGCCCCCGGGGCTGCAGGCCGAGCCCAGCTCCCCGAACGCCTTGCCGACGGTCGCGTGGTCGGTCAGCGCGGCGACATCCACGCCCGCGGCCCGCATGGAGGCGAAGGCGAGCGCCGGGTCGCCGTCGCCGTCGCTGTAGAGCGTGTGGTTGTGCCAGTCCACATGCACCAGGCGGGTGCCGGGGAACAGCCGGCTCTCGCGGCTCGTGTCGAACTCGCCACCCGGGCCGAGGGGAGCGGCCAGCGCACCGCGCCCGCCGGCGAGCAGCACGGCGCCGGACGCCGCGCCGGCCTTGATCAGGGTCCTCCGGGACACGGTCATAGGCGCATGGTGCCCGATGACGGTGAACGCCGGGTGGCTCCGCGGTGCCCGGAAGGCCCCGAACGTCCGCGTGTCGGCCACCTGCCTCCCCGCCCGCGGCCACCTCGGGCGGGGACGCTGTCGGTGTGCGCCTGTACGCCCACCGCGGCTCGTCCGGCACCACCTCCTCCGAGAGCACGCTCGTCGAGAACACGCTCCCCGCCGTCACCGGCTGCCTCGCCGACGGCGCCGACGGGATCGAGGTCGACCTGCGGCTGTCCGCGGACGGCGTCCTCGTCGTCTGCCACGACCCCGACCTGCGGCGCCTCACCGGCACCGCCCTTCCCGTCGCCACCACCCGCTGGGACGACCTGCGCAGCACTGCGCTCGCGGCCCGCGTCCCGCT
>JAOPWI010000130.1 GCA_025965755.1 Frankiales bacterium
GCGGGCGCGCGGGGGTGGCCGCCGGCATCGAGTCCTGCTCCTCGGCCCGGTTCATCAGCGCCTCGAAGGCGCTGCCGACCGCGTCGCCGTCCTCGTCGTCGTACGCCACCGGCGTCGGCCGGCCGGACTCCGACGGGGCGGCGAGCACCTCGTACCGGTCCTTGCCCAGGAGGCCCCGCACACCGGAGCGCACCTTGCGGGCGCGCCGGACGGCGAGGTCGGGGCCGAGGGCCGCGACGGCAGCGGCCATCGCCTCCTCGAGCGTGTCGCCCGAGAAGACCTCGACGACCTCCGAGCCGTCAGGCGGCGGCGCGCTGGGCAAGGACGATCACTCCTACCGGTTCGATGATCAGGGTGCGGGACAGCTCGGTGTAGCTCAGGACCGGAAGGTCCGGGCGTCCGGTGGCCAGCAGGCGGCGGACCGCTGGACGCAGCTGGGCCGAGCACACCACAGCCGGCCGGTGACCGGCTGCCTCAGCCTGCCGCACCGCGTCCCCGATGCCCTGCACGAGCATCTCCATGCGCGTCGGGTCGAGCGCGAGCCAGCTGCCGGTCTCGCCGGGGCGCACGGCCTCCAGCAGCGACTGCTCGAGAAGCGGCTCGAGGGTGAGGGCGGCGATGCGGCCGGCGACCGCGGCACCGGAGGAGATGGTGGCGCCCAGAACCGAGCGCGCGGCCTCGACGAGCGCCTCGGGCTGGCGGGTCTCGCGGGCCCGGGCGGTGACCGCCTCCAGGATGCGGGTGAGGTCGCGCACGGGCACCTTCTCCGAGAGCAGGTCGCGCAGCACCCGCTGCACCTCGGCCAGGGTGATGGTCTCCCCACCGACCTCCGCGGCCACGACCGGCGAGACGGTCTTCACCGCGTCGACGAGAGTCTGGACGTCCTGACGGGTCAGCAGCTCCGGCGCCGCGGAGCGGACCACCTCCGACAGGTGCGTGACGATGACCGACGCCCGGTCGATGACGGTGGAGCCCTCGGCCGCCAGCACCTCGGCCAGCTCGTTCTGGACCCAGGTGGCCGGCAGGCCGAACACCGGGTCGACCGTGGCGCGCCCGGGCAGCCCGGTGGCGTCGTCACCGAGCACCATCGAGTGGCCGGGAGGGGCCTCTCCGCGGGCCGCCTCGATGCCGTGCAGCTTGACGACGTAGGTCGACATCGGCAGGCCGGGCGCGTCCCGGGTGCGCACCGGCGGCACCACGAGCCCGAGATCGCTGGCGATGCGCTTGCGCAGCGCGCGGACGCGGTCCATGAGGCTGCCGCCGCGGGCGGGGTCGAGCAGGTCCAGCAGGTCGGGAGCCAGCTCCAGCTCGAGGGGCTCGACGCGGACCTGCTCCAGCATGACCTCGGGCGTCTCGTTGCCGCCCTCCTCCAGCTGGGGGGCGTCGACCAGCTCGGCCTCGGCCTTGGGCTTGCGGGTGGCCAGAAAGGCCAGCACCGCGGCCAGCGCGAAGAACGGGAGCTTGGGCAGGCCGGGCATCAGGCCGAGGACGGCGATGGAGACGGCGGCGATGCGCAGCGCCAGGGTCGAGCGGGTGAGCTGCTCGATCAGGTCGTCGCCCAGGCCGCCGTCGTCGTCGTCGCTCTGGACCCGGGTGACGATGATGCCGCTGGCGACGGAGATGAGCAGCGCCGGAACCTGGCTGACCAGGCCGTCGCCGACGGACAGCAGGGCGTACCGCTGGATCGCCTCGCCCATCGCCATGCCCTGCTGCAGGACGCCGATGGCGAACCCGCCGATCAGGTTGATGGCGACGATGATGATGCCGGCGATGGCGTCGCCCTTGACGAACTTGCTGGCGCCGTCCATCGAGCCGAAGAAGTCCGCCTCCCGGCCGACGTCGAGGCGGCGCTGCTTGGCCTGCTCGTCATCGATCAGCCCGCTGTTCAGGTCGGCGTCGATGGCCATCTGCTTGCCCGGCATCGCGTCGAGGGTGAAGCGGGCCGCGACCTCGGACACCCGGCCGGCGCCGGCGGTGATGACGAGGAACTGCACGATGACGAGAATGAGAAAGACGACCAGGCCGACGACCAGGCTGCCGCCGATGACCACGTGACCGAAGGCCTCGATGACCTTGCCGGCCTCGCCGTGCAGCAGGATCAGGCGGGTCGAGCTGATGTTGAGCGCCAGTCGCAGCAGCGTCGTGACCAGCAGCAGGGCCGGAAAGACGCTGAAGTCCAGGGCCCGGCCCGCCATCACGGCGGTGAGCAGGATGACGACGGCCAGGGCCAGGTTCACCGCCAGCAGCATGTCGAGCAGCATCGCCGGCAGCGGCACCACCATCATGATGACAACGCCGATGATCACGGCGGGCACGCCGATGGAGGCGCTCTTGCTGCCGCGTACCGCAGGGGTGGTCATGTGAGGACGGACTCCCGGTTCCAGCGTGGTGCGGTACCGCGGCGCTTCGCGGCGTAGACGACGGCGAGGACCTCGGCGACGGCGTGGAACAGCCCGAGGGGGATGGTGTCTCCCACCTCGGTGGCCTTGTAGAGGGCTCGGGCGAGCGGCTTGTCGGCGATGACGGGGACATCGTGCTCGCGGGCCACCTGCTTGATGCGATCGGCCACCGCACCCGCCCCGCGGGCTACGACGACTGGTGCGGAAGAACCAGGCTCGTAGGCAAGAGCGACTACCAGGTGGGTGGGGTTGGCGAGAACCACGTCGGCCTTGGGCACCGCCTGGATCATCCGCTGGCGGGAGGCCGCGAGCATGCGGTGCCGGATCTGACCCTTGGTGTGCGGGTCGCCCTCGGACTGCTTGTGCTCCTCCTTGACCTCCTGCAGCGACATCTTCGCCTGCTTGCTGAAGTTCTTGCGCTGGTACCACGCGTCGAGCACGCCGATGACCAGCGCGAGGGCCGCGACCCGCCACAGCATCTCGTGGGTGGCGGTGCCGGTGATGCGCTGCAGGGCGTCGGTGCTCGGGCCGGCCGCGAGCAGCGCCTGGTAGCCGGACTTCCACGACGACCACGCGACGGCCGTCAGCAGCGCCAGCTTGGCGATGGTCTTGAGCAGCTCGACCAGCGAGTACGACGAGAAGATGCGCTTGACGGAGGCCTTGGGCGACAGCCGGTTCCACTGCGGCTTGAGCGCGTGCGGGTTGGGCTTGCTGAACGTCACCAGGCTGCCGGAGGCCACGCTGGCGAACAGCACGATGACGCAGGCGGGGGCGACCGCCTTGACCGCGCCGAGGAGCACCGACCAGGCCAGCGCCTTGGCCTGCTCCGTGGTCGTCACGTCGGCGCCGCCGAGCACCACGATCATGCTGGTCTCGAGGTTCTCGAAGAAGCTGCGCACCATCATGGGCAGGACGAGGACGAGGGCGAGCAGCGAGACACCGGCGGGCAGCTCGATCGAGCGGGCCGCCTGGCCCTTCTTGCGCAGGTCCAGGATCTTCTTCGGTGTGGCCTTCTCGGTCTTCTCACCGCTGCTGTTCCCGCTCACGGCGTGAGCACCCGGAAGGGCAGCAGCACGGACGGCTCGACCAGGATGTCCAGGTGCGCCGGCAACAGCGCGAGGGTGGCGCCGGCGGCCAGCAGGGTCACCAGCGTCTTGACCGGCAGGGCCAGGGCCAGCGTGTTGGCCTGCGGGGCGAACCGCGCGGCCAGCCCGAGCGCCACGTCGGTGAGGAACAGGACGCCGAGCAGCGGGGCGGCGATCTGCAGCGCGCTGGCCATGACCTGGGTGACGGCCGAGCCGAGCACCGCCGGGCTGCCCTCGGCCAGCGACGGCAGCTGGTCCAGCGGAAGGACCCGGAAGGAGTGCACGAACCCGGTCAGCACCGTCTGGTAGACGTCCGTGGCGAAGAAGACCGTGCTGAAGGCGAGCAGGAACAGCCGGGACATGACCGCCGACGGCTGGCCGGACATCGGGTCCACGATCGAGGCGTACGAGAAGCCGCCGGACAGGTCGGCGAACGTGCCCGCGACCTCGAACGCGCTGAACAGCAGGCGGGTCAGCAGGCCGAGCGCCAGCCCGACGGCGACCTGGCCGAGGGCGGCGGCGACGTAGCCCAGCAGGTCCTGCGGCACGGACTCGGCCGGAATCAACGGGGTGATGAACAGGGCCAGGGCGAAGGACAGCGCGAGCCGGCCCAGCGGCGACATGCCCTTCGTCGACAGGACCGGCGCCGAGACGACCCACGAGCTCGTGCGCGCCAGCACGAGCATGAACGCGCTGAGCGCGTCCGCGGAGATCCCGGGGGGCAGGTCCATCGGGGGAGGCTCAGCCGACCAGGCTGGGAATGCGCTCGTACAGCTCGGCGGTGAAGTCCACGATCGTGCGGAGCATCCAGCTGCCCGTGAGGGCCAGGACGAGGCCGCCGATCGCCAGCTTCGGCACCATGGCGATCGTCTGGTCCTGCACCTGGAAGACGACCTGCACCAGGCTGATGACGATGCCCACGACCAGGGCGACGGCGAGCAGCGGGCCGCAGAGCTTCGCGGCCAGCAGCAGCGCCTGGCTGCAGATGTGGACGACGTCGGTCTCGTTCACGGGCGTGGGGTCCTGGTCTCTAGTTGAAGGAGCGGACGAGGCTGGAGGTGAGCAGGAACCAGCCATCCACGGCGACGAAGAGCAGCAGCTTGATCGGCAGCGAGATCATCGAGGGCGGCAGCATCGCCATGCCCATGGCGGACAGGGCGGCGCTGACCACGAGGTCGATGACGATGAAGGGCACGAAGATGACGAAGCCGATGAGGAAGGCCGCCCGCAGCTCGCCGATCACGTAGGCCGGCACCAGCGTGGTGGTGGGGGTGAGCTCGGGGCGGGCCGGCGCGTCATCGCCGGAGAGCTCGACGAACAGCGCCAGGTCCTTCTCGCGGGCCTGCTGCAGCATGAACGTGCGCAGCGGCTCCATGCCGGCGTCGAACGCCTCGCCCTGCGTGAGGTCACCCTTGAGAAAGGGCTGCAGCGCCAGCTCGTTCATCTCGCCGAAGACCGGCGCCATGACGAAGAACGTCAGGAACATCGCCAGGCCGATCAGGACCTGGTTGGGCGGTACGCCCTGGGTGCCGAGGGCGCTGCGCACGAAGCCCAGAACGATGACGATGCGGGTGAACGCCGTGACCATGATCAGCATGCCGGGAATGAGGCTGAGACCGCCCAGCAGCAGGACGAGGGAGATCGGCTGGCTCAGGCCGCCCTTGCCGTCGCGGATGTCCAGCGAGGGCAGCTCGGCGGTGGTGCCGGGGGCCGTCGCGGCGGGCGCCGGCGTCTGGCCCTCGGGCAGCACCGGGCTGATCGGCACCATCGGGCTGATCGGCACCATCGGGGCGACCGGCACGACGGGC
>JAOPWI010000157.1 GCA_025965755.1 Frankiales bacterium
GCTGTCCAGCGAGGTCGGCGTGCTGGACATCCCGGCCGACCAGATCGTGCGCAAGGGCCGGCTGCAGCCCGGCAAGATGTTCCTCGTCGACACCGCCCAGGGGCGCATCGTCGACGACGAGGAGGTCAAGGCCGAGCTCGCCGCCGAGCACCCGTACCAGGACTGGCTGCACAGCGGCCTGGTGCAGCTCGCCGACCTGCGTGACCGCGAGCACGTCTCCGCCTCGTCGGCCTCGGTGCTGCGCCGCCAGCAGACCTTCGGCTACACCGAGGAGGAGGTGCGCATCCTGCTGGGCCCGATGGCCAGGAGCGGCCTGGAGCCGATCGGCTCGATGGGCACCGACACCCCGGTCGCCGTGCTGTCGCAGCGCCCGCGGCTGCTGTTCGACTACTTCACCCAGCTGTTCGCCCAGGTCACCAACCCGCCGCTGGACGCGATCCGCGAGGAGCTGGTGACCAGCCTGGGCGGCACGATCGGGCCCGAGCACAACCTGCTGGACCCCAACGCGGCGAGCTGCCGGCAGATCGTCGTGCCGTTCCCGGTGCTCGACAACGACGAGCTGAGCAAGATCCAGCACGTCAACGACGACGGCGACCTGCCCGGCTTCTCGGCGGTCACGGTGCACGGCCTGTACCCGGTCAACGGCGGGGGAGAGGCGCTGCGCGACGCGCTCGACCGCGTCCGGCGCGAGGTGTCCACGGCCATCGCCGCCGGCGCCCGCATCATCGTGCTGTCCGACCGCGACTCGACCGAGCACATGGCGCCCATCCCGTCGCTGCTGCTCACCAGCGCGGTCCACCACCACCTGATCCGCGAGAAGAGCCGCACCCGCGTCGGCCTGGTGGTCGAGGCCGGGGACGCCCGCGAGATCCACCACATCGCGCTGCTGGTCGGCTACGGCGCCGGCGCGGTCAACCCCTACCTGGCCTTCGAGACGATCGAGCACCTGGTGCTGGACGGTGACCCGGCTGCCGGTCCGGAGGCCGTGCACAAGGCGGTGCGCAACTACATCAAGGCGGCCGGCAAGGGCGTCCTGAAG
The DNA here is from genome assembly GCA_025965755.1 of Frankiales bacterium. Lineage (GTDB taxonomy): Bacteria > Actinomycetota > Actinomycetes > Mycobacteriales > SCTD01 > RYN-170. The sequence goes on from JAOPWI010000157.1 coordinate 1,040, forward strand.
GTCATGAGCAAGATGGGCATCTCGACCATCGCGTCCTACACCGGCGCGCAGGTCTTCGAGGCGCTCGGCCTGTCGCAGGAGCTCGTCGACGAGTACTTCACCGGCACCACCAGCCGGCTGGGGGGCATCGGGCTGGAGGTCGTCGCCGAGGAGGTGGCCGCCCGGCACCGCCGCGCCTACCCGGTCAACCCGTCCGAGCGGGCCCACCGCGGCCTCGAGGTCGGCGGGGAGTACCAGTGGCGCCGTGAGGGCGAGGTCCACCTGTTCAACCCGGAGACCGTCTTCACGCTGCAGCACTCCACCCGCACCAAGCAGTACGACGTGTTCCAGCAGTACACGGCGAAGGTCGACGAGCTGTCGGCCCGGGCCGGGACGCTGCGCGGGCTGTTCGCGCTGCGCGAGGGGCTCCGCCCGCCGGTGCCGGTCGAGCAGGTCGAGCCGGTGAGCGAGATCGTGAAGCGGTTCAACACCGGCGCGATGTCGCTGGGCTCCATCTCGCCCGAGGCCCACGAGACGCTGGCGATCGCCATGAACCAGCTCGGCGGCCGCTCCAACACCGGGGAGGGCGGCGAGGACCCGGAGCGCCTGTACGACCCGGCGCGGCGCAGCGCCATCAAGCAGGTGGCCAGCGGCCGGTTCGGCGTCACCAGCGAGTACCTCGTCAACGCCGACGACATCCAGATCAAGATGGCCCAGGGCGCCAAGCCGGGCGAGGGCGGCCAGCTGCCCGGGCCGAAGGTCTACCCGCACATCGCGAAGACCCGGCACTCCACGCCGGGCGTCGGTCTCATCTCGCCGCCGCCGCACCACGACATCTACTCCATCGAGGACCTCGCCCAGCTCATCCACGACCTGAAGAACGCCAACCGCACGGCGCGGGTGCACGTCAAGCTGGTCGCCGAGGTCGGCGTCGGCACGGTGGCCGCCGGCGTCTCCAAGGCGCACGCCGACGTCGTCCTGATCAGCGGTCACGACGGGGGCACCGGCGCGTCGCCGCTGACGAGCCTGAAGCACGCCGGCTCGCCGTGGGAGCTCGGCCTGGCCGAGACGCAGCAGACCCTGCTGCTCAACGGCCTGCGGGACCGGATCGTCGTGCAGGTCGACGGCCAGCTCAAGACCGGCCGCGACGTCGTCATCGCCGCCCTGCTGGGCGCCGAGGAGTACGGCTTCGCGACCGCGCCCCTGGTCGTCAGCGGCTGCATCATGATGCGCGTCTGCCACCTGGACACCTGCCCCGTGGGCATCGCGACGCAGAACCCGACGCTGCGGGCCAAGTACTCCGGCACGCCGGAGTTCGTCGTGACCTTCTTCGAGTACATCGCCGAGGAGGTGCGCGAGCACCTCGCCGCGCTCGGCTTCCGCACCCTGGAGGAGGCCATCGGCCACGCCGAGGTTCTCGACACCAGGCGCGCGATCGACCACTGGAAGGCGTCCGGCCTCGACCTGGCGCCGGTCCTGCACGTGCCCGACCTCGCGCCGGGCGCCTCCCTGACCTGCAGCACGGTGCAGGACCACGGGCTGGACGCCGCCCTCGACAACGAGCTCATCCGGCTGGCCGAGGAGGCGCTGGCCGACGGCACCCCCGTACGCCTGCAGCTGCCGGTGCGCAACGTCAACCGCACCGTCGGGACCATGCTGGGTGCGGAGGTCACCCGCCGGTACGGCGGCGCGGGCCTGCCCGAGGGCACCATCGACATCACCTTCACCGGCAGCGCCGGCCAGTCGTTCGGCGCCTTCCTGCCCCGGGGCGTGACCCTGCGCCTGGAGGGCGACGGCAACGACTACGTGGGCAAGGGCCTGTCCGGCGGCCGCATCGTGGTGCGCCCGGACCGCTCCGCCCGGTTCAAGGCGGAGGACAACGTCATCGCCGGCAACACGCTGCTGTACGGCGCGACGAGCGGCTCGCTGTTCGTCCGCGGGGTCGTGGGGGAGCGGTTCTGCGTCCGCAACTCCGGCGCCACCGCGGTGGTGGAGGGCGTCGGCGACCACGCCTGCGAGTACATGACCGGCGGCCGGGTCGCGATCCTCGGGCGTACGGGGCGCAACGTCGGCGCGGGCATGAGCGGCGGCACGGCGTACCTGCTCGACGTCGACCTGGCGAAGGTCAACCGCGAGATGGTGGACCTCGAGCCGCTCGACGAGGGCGACGTGGAGACGCTGCGCCGGATGCTGCAGGAGCACGCCGAGGAGACCGGCTCGCCGGTCGCCTCCGCGCTGCTCGACGCGTCGGACTGGGACCGCTTCACCAAGGTCATGCCGCGCGACTACAAGAAGGTCCTGGCCGCCATGGAGCAGGCCCGCCAGGACGGCACCGACGTCGACGAGGCCGTCATGGCCGCGAGCAGGAGCTGACATGGCCGACCCCCGAGGGTTCCTCCAGCACGGTCGGGAGACCCCCACGCGGCGTCCCGTCGACGTGCGCATCCGCGACTGGAAGGAGGTCTACGAGGAGTTCCCCAAGGACCACCTGCAGACCCAGGCCGCGCGGTGCATGGACTGCGGCATCCCCTTCTGCCACAACGGCTGCCCGCTGGGCAACCTCATTCCGGAGTGGAACGACCTGGTCTACCGCGACGACTGGGACGAGGCGATCGAGCGCCTGCACGCCACCAACAACTTCCCGGAGTTCACCGGGCGGCTGTGCCCGGCGCCGTGCGAGGCCGCCTGCGTGCTCGGCATCAACGACGACGCCGTGACCATCAAGCAGGTCGAGGTCGAGATCGCCGACCGGGCGTTCGCCACCGGTCACGTCGTTCCGCAGCCGGCGCGCGAGCGCACCGGCAAGCGGGTCGCCGTCGTCGGCTCGGGCCCGGCCGGGCTGGCTGCCGCCCAGCAGCTGACGCGGGCCGGTCACGACGTCGTCGTGCTCGAGCGGGCCGACCGCATCGGCGGCCTGCTCCGCTACGGCATCCCCGAGTTCAAGATGGAGAAGCGGGTCCTCGACCGCCGGCTGGACCAGATGCGGGCCGAGGGCACGCAGTTCCGCACCGGCGTCGACGTGGGCGTCGACATCACCGTCGAGCGGCTCCAGGCCGAGTACGACGCCGTCGTGCTGGCCGGAGGGGCCACGCTCGGGCGCGACCTGCCGGCGCCGGGGCGGGACCTGGCCGGCATCCACCTGGCGATGGAGTACCTCGTCCCGGCCAACCGGGTGCAGGAGGGCGACCTGCCGGCCGCGCCGATCGACGCGCAGGGCAAGGACGTCGTCATCATCGGCGGCGGCGACACGGGCGCGGACTGCCTGGGCACCGCGATCCGCCAGGGCGCCCGCTCGCTGACGCAGCTGGAGATCCTGCCGCGGCCGCCCGAGGAGCGCCCGGACACGACGCCGTGGCCGACCTGGCCGCTGGTCTACCGCACCTCCAGCGCCCACGAGGAGGGCGGCGAGCGGCTGTTCAGCGTCAACACGCAGCGCTTCCTGGGCGACGACGGCGGCACCGTGTCGGGCATCGAGCTGGTCGACGTCGAGCTGGTCGACGGCCGCTTCACGCCGGTCGAGGGCACCGAGCGGGTGCTGCCCGCGCAGCTGGTGTTCCTGGCCATGGGGTTCACCGGTCCGCAGCGCGAGGGCCTGCTCGCGCACCTGGGCGTCGAGCTCGACGGGCGCGGCAACGTGGCGCGCGACGACGCCTGGGCGACCAGCGTTCCTGGGGTGTTCGTGGCCGGTGACATGGGCCGCGGCCAGTCGCTGATCGTGTGGGCGATCGCGGAGGGGCGGTCGGCCGCCGCGGCCGTCGACCAGTACCTCGTGGGCGACACCCTGCTGCCCTCTCCGGTGACGCCGACCAGTCGCTGATCGGCCTGCCGCACGCGCGGTCCAGGCCCGGTGCGCGCGCGGGCGGGCACCACCGCCGAGGAGGAGTTCCATGCGCAGAACCACGTGGCGGGCCGCCCTCGCGGCGGCCCTCCCGGTCGTCGTCCTGGGCACCACCCTGGCGGCCGGCGGGCCCACCCGGGCCGTCGCGGCGGCCCCCTCCGTCGAGCGCTTCGTCGTGCTGTACGCCGACGGCGCGAGCCTGAAGGCCTCCCGCGCGGCGATCGCCGCCGCCGGCGGCAGGATTCTCAAGGAGAACGCCGCCGTCCGGGTGGCCGTCGTGAGCACGACCCGCACCAGCTTCCGGGTCGCCGCCGGCCGTCAGCGCGCGCTCGCCGGCG
>JAOPWI010000162.1 GCA_025965755.1 Frankiales bacterium
AGCACGACCCGGACGGCCGCGAAGAGCGTCACGAAGGCGCCGGCCAGGTGGAGCCCGACGAGCAGTACCTGCAGGTCGGTGAAGTACTGCACGAACCCGATCGCGCCCTGCCCGACCTCGACCGCGAGCAGCACTCCCGCGGCGCGCACCGCGGCAGCCGGTGCGCCGGTCGCGCGCAGCGCCACCCACAGGCCCACCGTCGCGCCGACGAGCAGCAGGACCAGGTCGGCGTGCAGCTGGCTCATCGCGCCCGGGTCCAGGCCGGTCCGCCCGGCCGCCGGGTCGCCGCTGTGCGGGCCGGAGCCCGTCACGAGGGTGCCGGCGGCGAGCACCAGCGAGGTCAGCGCCAGCAGAGCGACCGCGAACGGCCGCAGCGGCGGCCGGACGACGGAGCGCACCGGCTCGTCGCCCTCGCCGGCCCGGTGGTGCAGCACGACGGCGGCCGCGATGAGCACCATGGAGACCAGGAAGTGCCCCATCACCGTCCACGGGTTGAGGCCGGTCAGCACGGTGATGCCGCCGAGGACCGCCTGCGCCGGGATGCCGAGGAAGACCAGCGTGGCCAGCCGCACGAGCGAGGACCGCCGGGGCCGGGCGCGCACGACGGCGACCAGCGTGGCCAGCACGACCGCGGTCAGCACGAAGGTCAGCAGCCGGTTGCCGAACTCGATCACCCCGTGCACGGCGTACTCGGCGGTCGGCGTGTAGGTGTCGTCGGTGCACCGCGGCCAGGTGGGGCAGCCCAGGCCCGACGCGGTCAGGCGCACCGCGCCGCCGGTGACCACGATGACGGAGTTGGCGACGATGCTCGCGAGCGCGAGGCGGCGGACGAGCACGGTCCCAGGCTACGGGCGGCCCGGCCGGACCGCCTGCCGCCGCCCCCGGCCGGGCGCCGGAGCCCGATCGGCCGGGCTCACTCCCAGCGGAAGAACCGGGTGGCCGCCCCGAGCCCGGCGACCGCCCAGACGGCCAGCACCGCCGCGTCCTGCAGGGGAAGCCCGCCGCCGTGCTGCAGCACCTCGCGCAGGCCGCCCGACAGCGCGGCGGTCGGGAGCAGCCGCAGCACGTCCTGCGCCGGCCCGAACTCCGACAGCGGGAACATCACCCCGCCGAGCACCAGCAGGACCAGCCAGACCAGGTTGGCGGCGGCCAGCGTGGTCAGGCCGCGCATGGTGCCGCCGAGCAGCAGGCCGAGCCCGCTGAAGGCGGCCGTGCCGAGAACGACGAGCAGCAGCACCGACAGCACCGAGCCGCGCGGGTCCCAGCCCAGCAGCAGCCCGACCAGCGCGATCAGCGTGATCTGCAGCAGCTCGACGGCGAGCACGCCCAGAGTCTTGGCCAGCAGCAGCGCCGACCGGGGGAGCGGGGTGGCGCCCAGCCGCTTGAGCACGCCGTACTGCCGCTCGAAGCCGGTCGCGATCGCCTGACCGGTGAAGGAAGCGCTCATGATCGCCAGCGCGAGAACGCCCGGCACGAAGAACGCGGCCCGGCCCTCGCGCGAGTCGTCGCCCTGGACGGACACGAACGGCAGCAGCGTCAGCACGACCAGCAGCCCGAGGGGGATGACCAGGTTGAGCAGCACCTGCTCGCCGTTGCGCAGCGTGAGCAGCAGCTCGGCGCGGGTCTGGGACACCAGCAGGCGGCCGTACGGCGCCCGCCCGGGTCGCGGGGCCAGCGCTCCAGGCGCCCAGCTGCTCACGAGCGGAGCTCCCGTCCGGTGAGGTCGAGGAAGACGTCCTCGAGGCTGCAGTGCTCGACGCGCAGGTCGCCGGCCATGACGCCCTGCGCCGCGCACCAGGTCGTGACGGCAGCCAGCAGCTGCGGGTCGACCGGGCCCTCGAGCAGGTACTGCCCGGCCGGCGACTCCTTGGCGGCGCACCCCTCGGGCAGCGCGAGCAGCAGCTCGTCCAGGTCGAGCCCGGGGACGGCGCTGAAGCGCAGCTGGCCGACGGCGCCCGTGCGGGTCAGCTCGGCCAGCGTGCCGGCGGCGACCACCCGGCCGCGGTCCATGATCACCACGTCGTCGGCAAGCCGCTCCGCCTCGTCCATCAGGTGGGTCGTCAGGACGACGCTGACGCCGTCGCTGCGCAGGGCCTCGACCAGCTCCCAGGTGGCGTGCCGCGCCTGGGGGTCCAGCCCCGCGGTCGGCTCGTCGAGGAAGACCAGCTCGGGCCGGCCGATGATCGCGGTCGCGAGCGACAGCCGCTGCTGCTGGCCACCGGACAGCCGGCGGTACGGGGTGCGCGCGGCCTCCGTGAGGCCGAGCCGGTCGAGCAGCGCGTCGGGGTCGAGCGGGTGTGCGGAGTAGGAGGCGACCAGGCGGAGCATCTCGCCGGCCCGCAGCCCGGGGTAGGCGCCGCCGGCCTGCGGCATGACGCCGACGCGCGGGCGCAGCGCCGGATCGCGCGGGTCCCGCCCGAGCACCCGGACCGAGCCCCCGTCGGCCTTGCGGAAGCCCTCGCAGACCTCGACCGTGGAGGTCTTCCCGGCGCCGTTGGGGCCCAGCAGCGCGAGCACGGTCCCGGGGCGGACCAGCAGGTCGAGCCCGTCGACGGCGGTGCGGGCCCCGTACCGCTTGACCAGGCCGACGACCTCGACCGCGGGGGTGTCCACCGGGCGAGTCTAGGAGCGCCGCCGCTGGACCCCCCGGCGCGCCGGGGAGGAGCCATCCTGGAAGCGCCGGCCCGCGGCGCCTGCGGGTCCGGCGCCCCGGGGTCGCCGGCGCCCAGGTAAGGGCGCCCTGCGTGCACAGCGTCACGCCCGGGGCATGGCGGCTCGGTTCGACGCGGGGACGGAATTACGACACACTCGTGTTGTGAAAAGCGTGGGAACGACTCCGAGCACGGCGGGCACGCGGGAGCGCGTGCTCTCGCTGCTGCTCGAGCTCGGTCCGTCCACGACCGCCGACCTGTCCGAGCGGCTGGGCGTCAGCGCCGCCGGCATCCGGCGGCACCTCGACGCCCTGGTCGTCGACGGCCGGGTCACGACGCGCAGCCC
>JAOPWI010000174.1 GCA_025965755.1 Frankiales bacterium
CCCCGTCGCCGAGGAGCTCGGCCCCGGCCAGCGGCTAGGGCCTCGGCTCGCGGGCCGGGCCCATCTACAGCCCGAGCTCGCGCGCGATGAGCATGAGCTGCACCTCGGTCGTGCCCTCGCCGACCTCGAGGATCTTGCTGTCGCGGTAGTGGCGCGACACGGCGTACTCGTTCATGAAGCCGTAGCCACCGTGCACCTGCGTGGCGTCGCGGGCGTTGTCCATCGCGGCCTCGCCGGCGACCAGCTTGGCGATGGACGCCTCCTTCTTGAACGGCAGGCCGGCGAGCATCTTGGCGGCCGCGTCGTAGTACGCGGTGCGCGCGGCGTGCGCGCGGGCCTCCATGCGAGCGATCTTGAAGGCGATGGCCTGGTTCTGCCCGATCGGGCGCCCGAACGCCTCGCGCTCCTTGGCGTACTTCACGCTCTCGTCCACGCAGCCCTGCGCCGCGCCGGTGGACAGGGCGGCGATGGCGATGCGCCCCTCGTCGAGGATGTGCAGGAAGTTGGCGTAGCCGCGTCCGCGCTGGCCGAGCAGGTTCTCCTCCGGCACGCGCACGTCCTGGAAGCTCAGCGGGTGGGTGTCGGACGCGTGCCAGCCGACCTTGTCGTACGCCGGCTCGGCCGTGAACCCGGGCGTCGGCACGGGAACCAGGATCGAGCTGATCTCCTTCTTGCCGCTCGACGTCTGCCCGGTGACGGCGGTGACCGTCACCAGCCGCGTGAGGTCGGTCCCGGAGTTGGTGATGAAGGCCTTGTTGCCGTTGATCCGCCAGGCGCCGTCCTCGAGCGCGGCGGTCGTGCGGGTCCCGCCGGCGTCGCTGCCCGCGCCCGGCTCGGTGAGGCCGAACGCGCCCAGCGCCCGGCCGCTGCACAGCTGCGGCAGCCACTGCTGCTTCTGCTCCTCGGTGCCGAACCGGAACACCGGCATCGCGCCGAGTGAGACGCCGGCCTCCAGGGTGATGGCGACGCTCTGGTCGACCCGGCCCAGCTCCTCCAGCACGAGGCACAGGGCGAAGTAGTCGCCACCCATGCCGCCGTACTGCTCCGGAAACGGCAGGCCGAACAGCCCCATGTCGGCCATGCCGCGGACGACCTCGTACGGAAAGGTCCTGTCCCGGTCGTGCTGGTAGGAGACCGGCGCGACGACCTCGCGGGCGAACTCCTCGACGGTCTTGCGGAGCGACGCCTGCTCCTCGGTGAGCCGGGTGTCGAGCATCAGTTCTCCAGGGAGGGCGCGAGCGCCGCGAGGGCGCGGGACGGGCTGGGGCGGCCGAGCTGCGCGGCCATCCACAGGGACGTGCGGGCGAGCGCCGACACGTCGACGCCGGTCTGGATGCCGAGGCCGTGCAGCTGGTAGACGAGGTCCTCGGTGGCCAGGTTGCCGGTGGCGCTGCCGGCGTACGGGCAGCCACCGAGACCGCCGGCGCTGGCGTCGACCGTGGTGACGCCGTGCTGCAGCGCGACGATCGTGTTGGCGAGCGCCTGGCCGAACGTGTCGTGGAAGTGCACGGCCACCTGCTCGACCGGCACGCCGCCGTCGTGCAGCAGGTCGAGCAGGGCGACCACCTGACCCGGCGTGCCGACGCCGATGGTGTCGCCGAGGGAGATCTCGGTGCAGCCCATCTCGGCCAGGCGCAGGGCGACGCCGGCCACCTGCGGGAGCGGCACCTCGCCCTCCCACGGGTCGCCGAAGCACATCGACACGTAGCCGCGCACCGGCAGGCCGGCGGCGCGCGCCCCGCGCACGACCGGCGCGAACATGTCCAGCGACTGCGACACGGTCCGGTTGAGGTTGCGCTGGGCGAAGGACTCGGTGGCCGCCGCGAACACCGCGATCTCGTTGGCTCCGCAGGCGAGCGCCCGCTCGAGCCCCTTCTCGTTGGGCACCAGGACCGGGGCGCGCACGTCGAGCGGCCCGAGCAGCGCCATGAGCTCCTCGGCGTCGCCGAGCTGCGGGATCCACCTCCTGGGCACGAAGCTGGTCAGCTCGATGGTCGTGAGCCCGGCACCGAGCAGCCTGCGGACGAACTCCGCCTTCACCTCGACGGGCACGGCGGTCGACTCGTTCTGCAGGCCGTCGCGGGGACCGACCTCGTAGACCTCCACCCGGGCCGGCAGGCCCGGCAGCGGGACGCTCATGGCGAGACCTCCTCGAGGTGCACGTGCGCCAGCTCCTGGTCGACGACCACCTGGTCCCCTACCCGCACCAGCAGCTCTGCCACGGTCCCGGCATGCGGCGCCGTGAGGGTGTGCTCCATCTTCATCGCCTCGACCACCAGCAGCGCGGCCCCTGCGGGCACCGCCTGGCCGACCTCGACGTGGACGGCGACGACGCTGCCGGGCATCGGGCTGCGCACCACGGCGTCGGAGGCGTCCTCGCCGCCGTGCAGCTTCAGCGGCGCCAGCTCCTGCAGCGCGGTCGTGACGCCGTCGACGTGCACCCACGTCGTCGCGCCGTCGACCGCGACCAGCGCCGTCGTGGTGCGGCCGTCCAGGGTGAGCAGCAGCCCGTCGGGCAGGGGGGCGGCGGTCACGTCGAAGCCGGAGTCGCCGACGCACAGGACACGGCCGGCGAGGGACACGTGCAGCCGCTCGCCGTCCGGCCCCGCCAGCTCCCAGCGCACCGGCGCCGGCCGCCCGAGGCGCCAGCCGCTCGGCACGTGCCACGGGTCGACGACCGGACCGGTGGGCGTGAGGGCGGCGACCCGCGACAGCGCGAAGGCGGCGTACGCGGCGGCGGGCACCGACGTCGTCACCAGCTCGTCCAGCGAGCGCTCCAGCAGCCCCGTGTCCAGCTGGCCGGCCTGCACCTGCGGGTGCGTGACCAGCGCGCGCAGGAACGCCGCGTTGGTGCCGACGCCGAGCAGCACCGTCGACGCCAGCGCGCGGTCGAGCCGGGCCAGCGCCGCCGGCCGGTCCGGCGCCCAGGCGATCACCTTGGCGATCATCGGGTCGTACGTGGTGCCCACCTGCGTGCCCTCGAGCAGCGCGCTGTCGACGCGCACGCCGTCGCCGGTGGGCTCGCGCACCAGCAGCGCCGGGCCGCCGGTGGGCAGGAAGCCGCGGGCGGGGTCCTCGGCGTAGAGCCGCGCCTCGACCGCGTGCCCGGTCAGCACGACGTCGTCCTGGGTCAGCCCGAGCGGCTCGCCGGCCGCGACCCGCAGCTGCAGCTCGACGAGGTCCAGACCGGTCACCAGCTCGGTGACCGGGTGCTCGACCTGCAGCCGGGTGTTCATCTCCATGAAGAAGAAGTCGTCCGGCGCGTCGGCGGAGACGATGAACTCGACGGTGCCCGCGCCGGTGTAGCCGACCGCCGCGGCGGTGTCGACGGCCGCGGCGCCGATGCGCGCCCGCTGCTCCGGCGTCAGCAGCGGCGACGGCGCCTCCTCGATCACCTTCTGGTGGCGGCGCTGCAGGCTGCACTCGCGCTCACCCAGGTGCACGGTCGTGCCGTGCTGGTCGGCCATCACCTGCACCTCGATATGCCGCGGCCGCAGGACGAACCGCTCCAGGAACAGCGTGTCGTCGCCGAAGGAGGAGGCCGCCTCGCGGCGGGCCGACACCAGGGCCTCGGGCAGGTCGGCCTGGTCGTGGACCAGCCGCATGCCCTTGCCACCACCACCGGCCGACGGCTTCACCAGCACCGGGTAGCCGACCTCCTGCGCCGCCTCCACCAGGTCGGCGTCGGTCATGCCCGGCTGGGTGCGGCCCGGCACGACGGGGACGCCGGCCGCCATCACGGTCTGCTTGGCCCGGATCTTGTCGCCCATCACCTCGACGGCGCGGACCGGCGGACCGACGAAGACCAGCCCCGCGCCGGCGCAGGCGCGGGCGAAGTCGGCGTTCTCGGCGAGGAACCCGTAGCCGGGGTGCACCGCCTGCGCGCCGGTCTGCGCCGCCGCCGCGAGCAGCGCGGGCACGTTCAGGTAGCTCTCGCGCGCCGGCGCCGGACCGAGCCGCACGGCGACGTCGGCCTCACGGACGTGGCGCGCTCCCGCGTCGGCGTCGCTGTAGACGGCGACCGACCGCACGCCCAGCCGGCGCAGGGTGCGCAGCACGCGCACGGCGATCTCGCCGCGGTTGGCGACCAGGACGGTGTCGAACATGCGGCCGCTCACATCCGGAAGACGCCGTAGGAGACCGGCGCCAGCGGTGCGTCGCCGCACACCGACAGGGCCAGCCCGAGCACGGTGCGGGTGTCCAGCGGGTCGATCACGCCGTCGTCCCACAGCCGCGCGGTCGAGTAGTAGGGGTTGCCCTGGTCCTCGTACTGCTGGCGGATCGGCGCCTTGAACGCCTCCTCGTCCTCGGCGCTCCACGCGCTGTCCGCCGCCCCCGAGCCGCCGGCGGAGGCGAGCTGGTCGCGGCGCACCGTCGCGAGCACCGACGCCGCCTGCTCACCGCCCATCACGGAGATGCGCGCACCGGGCCACATCCAGAGGAACCGGGGCGAGTACGCCCGCCCGCACATCGAGTAGTTGCCGGCTCCGAACGAACCGCCGATCACGACGGTCAGCTTGGGCACCCGGGCACACGCCACCGCGTTGACCATCTTCGCGCCGGACTTGGCGATGCCGCCCGCCTCGTACTCGCGGCCCACCATGAAGCCGGTGATGTTCTGCAGGAACAGCAGCGGAATCGACCGCTGGTCGCACAGCTCGATGAAGTGGGCGCCCTTGAGCGCGGACTCGCTGAACAGCACGCCGTTGTTGGCGATGATGCCGACCGGGTGGCCGTGGATGCGCGCGGTCCCGGTCACGAGCGTGGTGCCGTACTCCGCCTTGAACTCGGTGAACCGGCTGCCGTCGACGAGCCGGGCGATGACCTCGCGCACGTCGTACGGGGTGCGCGCGTCGGCCGGCAGCACGCCGTACAGCTCGCCGGGGTCGACCACCGGCTCCTCGGTCGGGACGACATCCCACGGCCGCGGCGACCGCGGGCCGAGCCCGGCGACGATGTCCCGGACGATGCGCAGGGCGTGCGCGTCGTCGTCGGCCAGGTGGTCGGTGACGCCCGAGACGCGCGAGTGCAGCGCGCCGCCGCCGAGGTCCTCGGCCGTGACCACCTCACCGGTCGCGGCCTTCACCAGCGGCGGCCCGCCGAGGAAGATCGTGCCCTGGTCCTTGACGATGACGGCCTCGTCGGCCATCGCCGGGACGTAGGCGCCGCCGGCGGTGCACGACCCCATGACGGAGGCGATCTGCGCGATGCCCCGGGCACTCATGGTCGCCTGGTTGAAGAAGATGCGGCCGAAGTGCTCGCGGTCGGGGAAGACCTCGTCCTGTCGCGGCAGGAAGGCACCGCCGGAGTCCACGAGATAGACGCAGGGCAGGGAGTTGTGCAGGGCCACCTCCTGCGCGCGCAGGTGCTTCTTCACCGTGACCGGGTAGTAGGTGCCGCCCTTGACGGTCGCGTCGTTGGCGACGATGACGCACTCGCGGCCGGACACCCGGCCGACGCCGGTGATGATCCCGGCGCCGGGAGCCTCGTCGCCGTACATGCCGTCGGCGGCCAGCGGCGACAGCTCGAGAAACGGGCTGCCCGGGTCGAGCAGCGTGTCGACGCGGTCACGCGGCAGCAGCTTGCCGCGTGACACGTGGCGCTCACGCGCCTTCTGCGAGCCGCCGAGGGCGACCGCGTCGAGCTTGCCGCGGAGCTGCTCGACGAGCTGGCGCTGGAGCGCCGCGTTGCGGGCGAAGGCCTCGCTGCGCGGGTCGACCCTCGTGCCGAGCTGCGCGGACACGCGACCCCCTCCGTCAGTGAGTGAACGAGTGCAAACGTATCTGCCTCGTCGTCGGGCTCCCGCCGGCCCGAGTCCGGGCGGGGGACGGCGCCGCTCAGGCCGTCGGGACCGGCCCCTCGAGCCCGAGCTGCTCGATCGTCGCCTCGCGCATCCTGAACTTCTGGACCTTTCCGGTGACCGTCATCGGGAAGTCGTCGACGAACACCACGTAGCGCGGCACCTTGTAGTGCGCCAGCTTTCCGCGGCAGAACTCGCGCACGTCCTGCTCGGTCAGCGACGCGCCGTCGACGAGCTTGACCCACGCGCACAGCTCCTCGCCATAGCGCGGGTCGGGCACGCCGACGACCTGCACGTCGGCGACGGCCGGGTGGGCGTACAGGAACTCCTCGACCTCGCGGGGAGAGACGTTCTCCCCGCCACGGATGACCATGTCCTTGATGCGGCCGACGATCTTGAGGTAGCCCGCGTCATCCATCACCGCGAGGTCGCCGGTGTGCATCCAGCCGTCGGCGTCGATCGCCTCGGCGGTCTTGTCCGGCTCGTTCCAGTAGCCGAGCATCACCGAGTAGCCGCGGGTGCAGAACTCGCCGGTCGTGCCGCGGGGCACCACGGCGCCGGTCGCCGGGTCCACCACCTGCACCTCGACGTGCGGGTGCACCGTGCCGACGGTCGAGACCCGCCGCTCGAGGTCGTCGTCGCGGCGCGACTGCGTGGACACCGGCGACGTCTCGGTCATGCCGTAGCAGATGGTCACCTGCTCCATGTGCAGGTCGGCGATGACCCGCTTCATCACCTCGACCGGGCACGGCGTGCCGGCCATGATGCCGGTGCGCAGGGAGGACAGGTCGTACGAGGAGAAGTTCGGGTCGCCGAGCTCGGCGATGAACATGGTGGGCACGCCGTAGAGCGACGTGCAGCGCTCGTCCTGCACGGCCTGCAGCGTGGCCGCCGGCTCGAACGACGCCGCGGGGATGACCGTGCAGGCGCCGTGGGTGGTGGCCCCGAGGTTGCCCATGACCATGCCGAAGCAGTGGTAGAAGGGCACCGGCAGGCAGATCCGGTCGTTCTCGGTGTAGCCGCACAGCTCGCCGACGAAGTAGCCGTTGTTCAGCAGGTTGCGGTGCGACAGCGTCGCGCCCTTGGGAAAGCCGGTCGTGCCGCTCGTGTACTGGATGCAGATCGGGTCGGTGTTGCGCAGCTGCGCCTCGCGGGCGGCCAGGGCGTCCTGCGCCAGGTTGCGCCCGTGGGCGAGCAGGGCGTCCCACTCCGGGTCGCCGAGGAACAGCGCGCGCTCCAGAGCGGGGCTGGCCACCTCGGCCACCATGGCCCGGTAGTCGCTCGTCTTGTACGAGGGGGCGGCAACCAGCCAGCGGCAGCCGGACTGCTGCAGGACGAATGCCAGCTCGCTGGTCCGGTAGGCCGGGTTCACCGTGACCAGCACGATGCCGGCGCGGGCGGTGGCGTACTGCAGCAGCGTCCACTCCGGGCAGTTGGGCGCCCAGATGCCCAGCCGGTCGCCGTGCTGCAGGCCCGCGTCCACCAGCGCGCGGGCGAGCTCGTCGACCGCCTGGTCGAGCTGGGCGTAGCTCCACCGCCGCCCGCTGGGGACGTCGACCAGCGCCTCGCGCCCGCCCACCCGGGCAGCGGTGCGGCGCAGGTCCTCGCCGATGGTGGTCTCGAGCAGGGGAACGTCGGTGCTGCCGGCGCTGGTCGACGGGGTCACCCCGCCATCCTGCCGTCCCGTGTGGCCCGCGTCACTCGCGAGCGGCGGCGCGCACCCTGGCGAGCACCGCGGGCGACGTGCTGACGATGCCGTTGGCCCCGGCCGCGAGCACCCGGTCGGCGCGGGCCTGGTCCGGCACCGGCCAGGCCAGCACCAGCTCGACCTGGTCGCGCAGCTCGCGGACGACGGAGGGCGTCAGCAGCGACTGGTGCAGGGACACGCCGTACGGGACGGGGCCGCGGCGCAGCCGCCGGCGCAGGCGCGCCAGCTCCGCCCGGCCCTTGGCCGACAGCAGCGGCCGGGCCCGTGGGGTGTCGAAGAACGGGTCCAGCCCGGGCCAGTGGCGGGTGCACACGAGAACCGGGCGGGACGGCGGTCGGCGGTCCAGCAGCTCGGCCACGGCGGGGCCGACGGCGTTGGTGCCCTTCAGGTCGAGCATCACGCCGAGCCCCTCGGGCAGCGCGTCGAGCAGGTCGGGCAGCAGCAGCCGCGGAGCGGCCGCCGGCTCGAGGTACCACCTGTCCCAGAGCCAGGGCAGCGGCCCCATCGTCTTGGTGTGGCGCACCTCCAGGCGGCCGCCGCTGGGGTGCGGGCACCAGCGCACGTCGGCCTCGACCGCGTCGACACCACCCTCGAGCGCGCCGGCCAGCCGGCCCAGGTCGTTGCCCGCGCGGTGCGCGATGGTGAGGACGCTCACCGGGCGAGCATGTCAGGCGACGGCGAGGCGGCCGGCCGAGCGGCGGGCCAGCAGCAGGCTGGAGCCGCCGAGCAGCAGGGCGGGCAGCCA
>JAOPWI010000179.1 GCA_025965755.1 Frankiales bacterium
CAGCGACCTGCCGGGCGCGATCGCCGTGCTGGCCGTCGTGCTGGTGGCGGCCGCCGGCGTCGGCCAGCTGACCGAGGTCGTGACCCGGCGCCGGGCGGCGCCGACCGCCTAGGTCCGGGTCACGCCGGCTCGTCCAGGGCCGGCGGGCTGCCGTCGCCCTCCAGGGCCTCGATCTTGGGGCAGGGGCACCAGGCGTCGTGCCAGGCCCGCCGGCAGCGCGGCGGGTAGCTGAGCGTCCGGATGACCTTCGCCGGATTGCCGGCCACCAGCACGTCGTCCGGGACGTCCTTGGTGACCACCGAGCCGGCGGCGACGAGGACCCGCTTGCCGATCGTGACGCCGGGCAGGATCATCGCCCGGGCGCCCACCCAGGTGCCCGAGCCGATGTGCACCGGGGCGTCGACGTGCGGCCGGCCCTCGACCCCGTGGCTGTTGCTGTCCATGACGTAGACCTCGTTGGCCAGGGCCACGTCGTCACCGATGGTGATCTCCAGGACGCTCAGCACGACGCTGCCCGAGTTGAGGAACACCCGGTCGCCGATCCGGATCCGGCCGCCGCCGCTCACCAGCGTCTGCCGGTGCGCCTGCCAGATGATGAAGTCGTCACCGATCTCGACGTCGGTGCCGTCCACGCGGGGGTCGCCGAGCACCCGGGCTCGCCGGCCCAGCCTGTTCACCTTGCGCAGCACCCAGCGGGCGCGCAGCTCCTGCCGGAAGCCCGCGGCGTGCCACTGCAGCTCGATGCGCCGCCGTTCCCAGTCCACGGCACGGAACCGTAGCCTGGTCCCGTGGAGGACGAGATCGCCGTCTGCTCGGCCAAGGGGTGCCGGGCGCCGGCCCGGCACGTTCTGGTGTGGAACAACCCCAAGCTGCACACGCCCGACCGCGAGAAGACCTGGGTGGCCTGCGACGACCACCGCCAGTCGCTCGCCGACCACCTCGACGTCCGCGGGTTTCTGCGGCGCGTCGACCCGCTGCGCACCGGGCGGTGGACCTGCCCGACCTGCGGCGCCGACTTCCCGCCGGAGCAGCAGCGCTGCCCGGTGTGCCTGCAGCACGACGGCGGCAGCTGCGGGAGCAAGGACTGACGTGCTGGCCCTGAGCGGCCAGCAGGTCGTCGCCGAGGACCTGCCGGCCGGCATCCCGGCCGCGCTGGTGATGAACACGCACATCACCGGCCTGGCCGTCGCCCGCTCGCTCGGCCGCGCCGGCGTCCCGGTGCTGGGCCTGGACAAGGAGCGCGGCGGGCTCGGCCAGCACAGCCGGCACCTGTCCGGGCTCGGGCTGGTCCCCGGGCCGGCGGTCGACGGCGGCGCCGCGCTGGCCGACCACCTGGTCGCGCTCGGCCCGTCCTTTGCCGACCGGCCGGTGCTGTTCCCGACCAACGACGACTGGGTGCTGGCTCTGGCCCGGCACCGGGACCGGCTCGAGGAGCACTACCGCTTCCCCTACGCGCCGTACGACGTGGTCCGACGGGCGCTGGGCAAGACCGCGCTCTACCGGGCCTGCGAGGCCCTCGGGGTCGACGCGCCGCGGTCCTGGTACCTCGACGACGGGGGCGACCCGGCCGACGCCGTGCCCTACCCGTGCGTGCTCAAGCCGGACGACAGCCGCGGGTTCTACGACGCCTTCCGGGCCAAGGTGTTCGTGGTGCACGATCCGCCGGAGTTCCGCGCCCGGGTGGCCGAGGCGGCGGCACACGGGCTGACGCTGGTGGCCCAGGAGTGGGTGGAGACGCGGCCGGGCGGGTTCTGGTCGGTGGCGTCCTACCTGTCGCCCGACGGCACGCCGCGGGGCGTGTTCACGGGGCGCAAGCTCGAGCAGTGGCCGCCGGACTTCGGCACGTCGTGCCTGGCCGACGCGCGCTGGGACGAGGCCCTCGCCCGGGCCGGCGTCGCGGTGCTCCAGGAGCTGGGCTACTGGGGCATCAGCGAGATCGAATTCGTGCAGGACGCTGCCACCGGGCGGCTGCTGCTGCTCGACGTCAACACCCGGCCGTGGAAGTGGGTCGGGTTGCCGGTGGCGGCCGGCGTCGACCTGCCGCTGCTGGCCTACCGGGACGCGGTGGGGCAGCCGGAGAACAGCGGGCGCCAGGTCGACGGCACCCGCTGGACGTTCCTGCGCGACTACGTGCAGCTGGTCCGGGCCCGGGCCAACGCGGTGCCCGAGGAGCAGGTCACCAAGGACGAGTGGGTCGCGCTGCTGGCCGGCCGGGCGACGTCGCTGGTCGACGGCGTGCACGACCCGGACGACCCCGAGCCGTCCTACGACGTGCTCTGGGGCGAGCTGACCGGCGGCGCGGGCTACAGCTGCGCCTGCTGAGGCCTCAGCGGTAGCGGAACCCGTCCCGGCGCCACTGGAACAGCGACGGCTTGGACAGCGGCGGGCCGGCGGGCACCGGCTCCGGGCGGACGCGGCCGACCGGCGCGTCGTAGTCGGCCCGGGCGATCGCGTCGACGACGCCGGGCTCGTCGAGGTCCTCGGAGCCCTCGACCACCGGCACGAAGCCGACGAGGACCCCGTCGCGCAGCACCGTCGCGGACAGCGCGGCGCTGCTGTCGGCGTCCCAGACCGCGCGCCGGCCGTCGGGCAGCTGGACGGCCACCCCGAACTGGTAGGTCGCCGGTCGCTCGAGGTGGGCGTCGACACCCCGCTCGCGCAGCTGTGCGACGACCCGCCGGGCCTTCATCTCCTCCACGAGCAGGGGCAACGGCGCGGAGCCGCAAAGCGTTCCGGCCCCGCCCCCGCAGCGCGGGAACGGGGCCGGACGGCAGGGCGGGCTAGACCGAGCTGGACAGCCCGGTGAGGCGCTCCTGCGCGGCGGCCAGCACGCCCTTGCGGGCCTTGTTGGCGGCCTCGAACGCGAGGATCTGCTGCAGCTCCTCCACGTCCTCGGTGTCCCGGATGTGGCCCATGATGCGGTCGCCGGAGAGCTTCTCGTAGCCGGCGAACGGGTGGGCCACCTGGCCGGTGCCGGACAGGTCGATGACGTCGGCGACGGACTCGGCGGTCTCGCGGGCCTGCTCGGCCAGCTCGGACACGGTGGTCTCGGCGGGCTCGGGGGTCTCGGCGGACACGGC
Source organism: Frankiales bacterium (assembly GCA_025965755.1). Classification (GTDB taxonomy): domain Bacteria; phylum Actinomycetota; class Actinomycetes; order Mycobacteriales; family SCTD01; genus RYN-170. Next base: position 3,081 of record JAOPWI010000179.1, read on the forward strand.
GGTCTCGGCGGTCTCGACGGCGCTGCCGACGGCGTCGCCGGTCCGGGCGGCCAGGCTCTGGACGGCGCTGCTCACGGCGTCGCGGGACTCGGCGGCCAGGCTCTCCACGGCGGTGCCCGCGGCGGCGGCCCGGTCCTCGGCGCGCTGGGTGGCGACGCGGGCGGCGTGCACGCCGGTGTCGAGTGCGCCGTCGGCGGCCTGGACAGCGCTGGACAGCGCGTCCTGCAGCGGCTGCGGGCTCCTGCCGGCCAGCTTGGTGGCGAAGGCGCTGAGGCGGTTGATGCCCTGCGCGGCCACGCCCAGCGGGGCAGCGGCGGCGGAGCGGACACCGGTGACCACGGCCTGGACCGGGGTGGCCCGCAGCATCGAGGTGCCGGTCCTGCCGACCTCGGCCAGGCGGGCCTCGAGCCAGTCGATGGTCGCGGTGTGGGCGGTCTCGAGCCGGTCGAAGACCGGCAGCAGGCGCGTCTCGTTCAGCGACTCGGCCAGGGTGCGGGCGTACCGGGTGCGCTCGCGCAGCTGGTGCTCGAGCGACAGGTCGCCGAGCAGCGCGCCCTGCAGCGTCTGCACCTGGTTGAGCTGGGTGGTCGCGAAGGCGCCGGCCTTGCCGAGGGCCGAGCCGACGACGTCAGGGACGCCGCCGACCTCCCGGATGGCCTGCACGAGCAGGTGCGAGCGCTCGCGGGCCTTCTGAACGTTCTCCGTGAGCTCCTTCTCCAGCTCCGCGGTGCGGGCCTGGGTGCGCCGCACGGTCGCGATGGTCTGCTCGAAGGCGGTCAGGCGCAGCAGGTTCTGCAGCTCGGTGACAAGCATGTCGCGGGTGACAGGCACGGCGGGTTCCTCCAACGGATCGGTGTAGCCCCGGTGTGCCCAGTGCTGCCTGTTGCAAGCACCCTGCGAGCAGGAGTGAGCGGGGCCACACCCGTACCGTGGATCCATGCGCTTCGGGTACTGGATGCCGGTGTTCGGCGGGTGGCTGCGCAACGTCCGCGACGAGCAGATGTCGGTGGACTGGGCCTACCTCAAGGCGCTCGCGGTCGAGAGCGAGCAGGCCGGCTTCGACCTGTCGCTGATCGCCGAGCTCAACCTCAACGACATCAAGGGCCACCGGGCCCCGGCGCTGGACGCCTGGACGCTGGCGCCGGCCGTCGCCGCGGTCACCGAGCGGCTCGAGCTGATGCTCGCCGTCCGCCCCAACTACCACTCCCCCAGCCTCACGGCCAAGGCCGTCAGCACGCTGGACACCATCGCCCCCGGCCGTACCAGCCTGAACGTGGTCAGCTCGTGGTGGAAGGACGAGGCCACCCAGTACGGCGCGCCGTTCGACGTCCACGACGCCCGCTACGAGCGCACCGACGAGTGGCTCGAGGTCTTCTCCCGCCTCATGGTGGAGGACGAGGTCACGCACGCCGGCCCGAGGTACGCGCTGCAGGGCTGCGTCCTGCAGCCCAAGCCCGCGGTACCCCCGACGGTCTACATGGGCGGCGAGTCGCGCAAGGCCAAGGAGGTCATCAGCCGGCGCGGCAGCGCGTACGTCATGCACGGCGACCCGCCGGACGTCATCGCCGAGAAGGTGCGCGACATGAACGCCCGGGCGGCCGAGCACGGCAGGACGTTCCAGTACGGCGTCTCGGGCTACGTCATCGTCCGCGACAGCGAGGCCGAGGCGCAGGACGAGCTGGCCCGGATCCTGGACGTGCAGGCCGACCCGGAGGCCTACGCGTCCTATCAGGACTTCCTCGCCGGCTCGCAGCTGGAGTCCCAGGTCTCCCTGGAGGAGTACTCGGTGTCCAACCGCGGGCTCCGGGCCGGCCTCGTCGGCACGCCCGCTCAGGTGATCGAGCGGATCCGGGCGTACGAGCAGGCCGGCGTGGACCTCATGCTGCTGCAGTTCTCGCCGCAGCGCGAGGAGATGGCCCGCTTCGGCCGGGACGTCATCTCCGCCTACTAGCCCTGCGCGGCCGGATAGCGCCCGGCCGGCGCCCAGGCCCGGGTGCTCAGCTTCACGTTGTGGAAGCCGGTGTTGCCGTCGGTGTACCAGACCTCGCCCCGCTCCGGAACGAACGCCGGAGCCGACATGGCGTAGGCACCGCGCTCGCGCGGGTTGGCGCTGGTGACCAGCGGCTCGTTGAAGTAGCCGACCTCGCGCGGAGCCTTCGGGTCGCGGATGTCGAACACGCGCAGGCCCGACAGGATCATGCTGCAGGCCAGGATGCCCGGCTCGACCTCGCGCGGCACCGAGCAGTAGTGGGCGCTGTAGCCCTGCAGGCCGTTCGTCGCCTGCGGGTCCTGCTGCTGGTCGGACAGGCGGGCGGCCGGCTCGTGCACCTGCAGCCGGATCCGGGACACCACCTTCGGCTTCCTCTCGTCGCTGATGTCGATGATGCGGGCCGCGCCGACGGTGCTCTTGGGGTCGTACGACAGCGGGTTGCTGTCGAACTCGTCGAACTCCACGACGTGCTTCCTGCCCTTGATCGTCACCGGCAGGACGTTCTGCGGGATGGACACCTCGGGCCAGGTGAGGAAGCCGACGCTCTTCACCACGGGGTTCGGGACGCGCTTCTGCACCTGCGAGACGTCCAGGATGCGCATCCCGCTGGGGCCGTCACTGCCGGTGTCCGCGAGGTAGGCGCGGTTGCCGTCGGCCGACAGGCTCAGGCCGTGGCTCTGGAAGGTCTCGCTGCGCCACACGATCGACGGCACGCTCGGGTTCGTGAGGTCGATCGCGGTGATGCCCGGCTGCGAGGTGGTCGTGACCCAGTAGGTCCGGCCGTCGGGGCTGAAGCCGCCCTCGTGGCCGAGAATGCCGAGCGGGGTGCTGCTCTTGAGCACCGGCTGGCGGCAGTCCTGGCTGACGTCGTAGACGTCGACGATGCCGACCTGGGTGGCCGGCGAGCCCATCCCGGCGGCCAGCAGGCCACGCTTGTGGTTCAGGCGCAGCGACTCGTGGGTGGACTGCATCGCCGCGCTCGCCAGGACCGCGGTGCGGATCGGCCGGGCCGGATCGGTCATGTCCAGCACCGTCACGCCGGCGGCGCCCTTGCCGGCGTCCTTGGGGAACAGCAGCGTGCTGTCGTAGAAGGCGCACTCCCGGCCGGTGCGGTCGAGGTAGCGGTGCACCTGGTAGCCGCCGGTCGCGCCGAAGCTGGCGATCTTGGTGGCGTTGCAGGAGTACCCCGCCGCCGCCCGGCCGTTCGCGTAGTCCGCCGCCGGAACCCGGCCCTGCCGGCCGGTCTCGGGCTTGCTGCCGGGCCCGCACCGGGCGGTCGGCGTCGCGCCGCTGATGGGCTTCTCCGCCGCCACCCGGGCGCTCACGTCCCGCTGCAGGCCGTGCGCCTGGGCGTAGCCCCGCACCGCGCCCAGGTCGGCGCCACCCACCCCCGCTGCGGCACCGGCGGTGCCCGCACCCAGGGCGAGCAGGCTGGTGGAGGCGATCAGAAGGCGGACGGACGGGCGGTGGCTCAGGCTCACGGGTCACCTCGGCAGTGGGGGAACGGTCGAGGGGGGACTTCGACGCCCAGATGCACGACTCCTGCAACAACCGGGAAACCCGGTCGGGTCACGGCAGCCGGAGCAGCTCGACCTCGGTGACGGCGCCCTCGCCGGGCGGCACGACGGCGAAGTGGGTGGCCGCCGCGGCGCCGCGCAGCATCGCCGAGCCGCC
>JAOPWI010000176.1 GCA_025965755.1 Frankiales bacterium
CGCTGCCGAGTCGGCGGCAGCGGGCTCGGCACCAGCGGGGTCGGCCTCGGCGTCGCGTGCCGGCTCCGCCAGCTCGGGCGGGTGCGCCGGAGCCTTGGTCAGGACGACGGGGTTCGCGGGCGCCGGCGCCACCGGGCGCGCCGGAACATCGGGGTCGGGGACGGGGACGGGATCGGGGACGGACACGGGGTCGGGGACGGACACGGGATCGGGGACGGACACGGCAGCCTCTCAGCCGACGAACTGCAGCGAGGAGGTGAGCCAGCGGTCGCCCACGTGGTCCAGCTCGAGCTGCATGCGGTAGTTGCGGTTCTGGCCGTCCGGCACGCTCTTGTTGCGCACCAGGCTGTCGACGACGACGACCGCGGTGGCGGCGTCCTCGTCGGCACGCACCAGGCCGGCGTCGAGCACCCGGCCCTCGGCGCGGACCTCGTTCTCGGTGAGCACCTGCTTGAGCCGCTCGGCCTGGGCCGCGAACTCGGTGCGGAACTGGCCGGACGCCCCCGCCAGCACCAGGTCCAGGTCGCGCTGCAGGTCGGTGCCGTCGACCGAGGTGAGGTTCAGCGCCTGCTGGCGGGCGGCCTGCAGCGCGGCGTCGCGATCCTGCGCGCGCTGCTCGGCCGCGCGTACCCGCAGGCCGAACACGACCGACGCGGCCACGAGCGCCGCGATGAGCACCAGCCAGAGCGTCATCCCGACGGAGCCGCCGAGCACGGCCCGCAGGCCGCCGAGCATGCCGGTCGGGCCCGGCCGCTCCGGCGCGGCCTCCGACGCGGCCTCCGACGTCTGCGCGCTCATGAGCCCGCCAGCGGGCCGAGCAGCAGCCACTCCCAGGAGCGCCCACCGAAGATCTTCTGCGCGCCGGCCGTGGAGCCGATGACCAGGATCTTGCCGTCGGCCGTGATGGCCCGGCCCGACGTCGGGTCGTAGTCGGCGAGCGTCACGGTGTCCAGGTCCCGTCCGGACGCGTCCGGGTCCGAGGACGACGACGAGGAGGAGGACGAGGAGGGCTGGGCGGTCGCGCCGCCGCCACCGCTGCCGGCCGCCCGGCCGCCCCGGCTCTCCGGGAAGGGCTGGTTGCCCCGGGCGTACTCGGCGTTGCGCGCGCCACGGACGTTGGTCGGGCCCCTGCCGGTCTCGGCGCAGTACGCGTTCAGGTTCGGCGTGCGCAGGGTCGTGTCCTGCGGCGGGCGCTTGGTGGTCGACTCGTAGCCGTCCTCGCAGACCGGGGGCGCGCTGTCGGTGACCAGACCGAAGTGGGCCGTGCCGTCGCCGGGGGTGACCGTGAAGCCCCCGGCCACCACGTTGGGATAGGTCACCAGGATCTGGCGCAGCTGCGGAATGCGGACCTGCTGCACCTGAGCCGTCGAGATGAGGTTGTCGAGCAGGACCGGCAGCGCCGTGCGGTTGGCCTGCAGCACCCCCTCGAGCTCGGCGGCGCTGCGGGTGCCGTTGGCGTACAGCGCCCGGAAGTCCGGGTCGCTGGCCCGCAGCTGCCCCGTCAGCGAGCGCAGGTCGCGGCTGAAGCTCTGGAACTGGCCGGCTGTCTCGTTCTGCGTGCGCAGCACGGTGTTGCCGTCACGGATGAGCGCGATGGTCTCCGGCAGCGCGTCGGTGGCGGCCTGCGTGAGCGAGTCGCCCGCATCGACGAGCCGCTGCAGGTCATCGCCGGCGCCGTCGAAGGCGGTGCCCAGCTCGTCGAGCACGATCGCGAGGTCGTCGAGATCGACGCTGGTCACGAGCTTGTCCAGGTTGACCAGCAGCTCGGTCGGCTGGATCGGGATCTCGGTGTTGCCCAGCGGGATGACGTCGCCCTGCCCGAGATAGGGGCCTGCCTCGGCCTCGGGCTGCAGGTCGACGAACTGCTCGCCCACCGCGGAGCGGTTGCCCACGACCGCGCGGACCTTCGCGGGCACCTTGGTGCCGTTCTCGATGAGCATCGCGACCCGGACGCCCTCCTTGCGCAGCGTCAGCGGGCCGACCTTTCCGATGCCGACCCCGCGGTAGGTGACCTCGGCGCCGGTGAAGATGCCGCCGGAGTCGACGAAGTCGGCGGACACCTCGTAGTCGCTGTCGACCACGAGCCGCCCCAGGTCGGCGTAGCGGGCGCCCGTGAAGGCCAGGCCGGCCACCGCGATGAGCGCGAAGACCAGGAGCTGGAACTTCGTCTGGCGGGTGATCACGTGAGGCCTCCGAGCAGCAGCCCGAGCAGGTCGGAGCGGTCCGCCGACAGGGGCCCGGGCACGCCGGGCGCCTTGGGAAGCAGCGGAGCCCCGGTCGGGACCGGAACCGGCACGGAGGGTACGGCGGGCGCCCGGGGGATGCCGCCGCCGGGCAGTGGCGGCACCGACAGGGTCGGCAGCGGCACCGGCACGGAGGGCACCGGCAGCGGCAGGCCGGTGTTGTTCTCCAGCGTCAGCAGGTTGGCGTCGACGGTGAGGAACAGGTTGGCGTAGTCGCCCTTGATGCCCTCCGAGACGGTGCGCGGGAACGGGTAGGTCGTCAGCAGCTCGAGCGAGCGCGGCAGGTCGCGGCCGGCCTCGTTGAGGTTGCGCAGGATCGGCTCCAGCGCCCGCAGGTCGGCCACGGTGTTGCGCTGCGACGCCGAGATGACCCGGGTGGCGACGTCGCCGAGGCGGTCGAGGCCCTGCAGCACCTGGACCAGGCCCTGGCGCTGCTCGGTCAGCACGGCGCTGCCGCGCGGGATGTCGCGCAGGGCCACCGCGAAGGTCTGCCGCTGGTCGGCCAGCCGCGCGGTGAGCCGGTCCAGGCCGTCCAGCGCGCGGACGATCTGCTGCTTCTGCTCGTCCAGCCCACCGACGAACGTGTCGAGCTGGGTCAGCACGTCCTTGATCTCGCTCTCGCGGCCCTCGAGGGCGTTGACCAGCTCCCGGTTGATCGTCTGGAGCTGCTCGAGGCTGCCGCCGTTGAGGACCAGCGACAGGGCCGACAGCACCTCCTCGATCTCGGTGCCGCGCACGGTGCGGGCCAGCGGGATCAGGTCGCCGTCCCGCAGGCGGCCCCGGGCCGGCTCGTCGGTCGGCCGGTCCAGGCTGACGAACTTCTCGCCGAGCAGCGAGGTCTGGCGCAGGCTGGCCCGGGCGTTGGCCGGCAGCACGACGTCCGGGCGCACCCGCACCTTCACCCGGGCGGTGAAGCCGTCCAGGGAGATGTCGCTGACCGAGCCGACGGTCACGTCGTCGACCTTGACGGCCGACTGGCGCACCAGGTCCAGCACGTCGGTGTACTCGACGGTCACCTCGTAGGCGTCGCTGCCGGTCGCCTCGCCGCCCGGAAGCGGGAAGCTGGCCGCGCCCTCGAACTTGCAGCCGGTCAGGACGACCGAGCCGGCAGCGACGAGGACGGCGAGCCGCCAGAGCCGGGTGGCGGTCATCGGCCGCCCTCCAGGATGCCGCCGAGGGTCAGGTCGGGGCGGTCGGACGCCGGCTCGGCGACCGGACGGGAGCTCGACGGCCCGGTCGCCGGGGCGCCCGAGGGCGCCGCCCTGCTGCTCGACGGCACGCCCGGCACGCCCGCCGGCACCGGGAGGCCGCCGAGCAGGCGGGAGATCTGGGCGCAGACCGACTCCGGCTGCCCCGCCGCGGTGAGAACGGCGCAGATCGGGTTCGCCTCGGTCCGCGCGGCGTTGTTGTCACGGGTGTCCAGCGTGCCCGAGCGCGGGTTGTAGGCCAGCTGCAGGTTGGACAGCGCGGCCGGCGAGACGTCGAGGAACTCCTCGAGCGCCTTCTTCTGCGTGACGAGCACCCGGGTCACGGAGGCGAGGTCCTTCACGTTGGCGGTCAGGTCCCTGCTGTTCGCCCGGACGAAGGTGGCCACCTCCGCGAGCGCGATCGAGAGCTGCTTGACCGCGGTGGCCAGGTCCTCCTTCTCCCCCTCGAGCTGGGCGGCGACCTGGCTGAGGTCGCTGTTGAAGCGGCGCACGGTGGCGTCGTTCCTGGCCAGCACCGTGGTGAAGTCCTGCAGGTTGCGCACGGTGCCGAACAGGTCGTCACGCTGGTTGTCGAGCGTGCCGACCGCCTGCGACAGGTCCTTCAGGGTCGTGTTGAGCGCCTGGCCGTTGCCCGCGAGGTTCTTGGCGCCGACGTCGAGCAGGTCGTTCAGGGCGCCGTCCTTGTTGGCGCCCTCCGGCCCGAGCGCGATGTTGAGCGTGTTGAACGCCTCGTAGATCGCGTCCAGCTCGACCGGCACCGCGGTGCGCTCGCGCTCGAGCTCGGCGCCGCTGGCCAGCACCGGGCCGCCGGCGTAGACGGGCGTGAGCTGCACGTAGCGGTCCGAGACGATGGACGGCGCCACGAGCAGCGCCTTGGCGTCCGCCGGGATCTTGTACTTCGCGTCGTACGTCATGTCGATCTTGACGGTCCGGCCCTGCGGCGTGATCTTGGTGACCTCGCCGATCCGGATGCCGAGCAGCCGGACGTCGCTCTTGACGTAGACGCCGATGGCGCGGTCGAAGCTGGCCGAGAGGGTCTTCAGCTCCGGGCCGCCGGTCAGGCCGCAGCCGGCCAGGCCGCCGGCCAGCGCGAGCCCGACGACGCCCGCCAGGAGCCGGGCTGCGAGGCGGGTCACCGCGTGCTCCCGCGGGATCCGCTGCCGCCGGAGGTGCCCGAGGTCGTCGGCGGCTTGCCGTCGCCGAACGTGCCGGGCTCGAAGCCCGTCGGGTTGGTGAAGTTCTGGACGAGCGTGTCGAACCAGCGGCCGTTGCCCAGGTTGTTGCCGAACAGCCGGACGAAGACCGGCAGGCGGACCAGCGCCTTGTCCAGGTTGGCCTGGTTGTTGCGCAGCACCGTCACGACGCCGCGCAGGCGGGCCAGCGCGGGAGCCAGCGTGGCGCGGTTCTCGCGGGTGAGCGCGATGAGCTGCTCGGACAGCGCCGTGGTGCTGGTGAGCAGCTGGTCGATGACCTGCCGGCGACGGCGGAGCTCGTCGAGCACCAGCGAGGTGTCGGACAGGATCGCCACCAGATCCTGGTCGCGCGCGGCGAGCACCTCGGTGACGCCGCGGCTGCGGTCGAGCAGCCGCCGCAGCTCGGCATCCCGGGTCGCGATCGTGCGGGAGAGCCGGGACAGGCCCTCGAGCGTGCCGCGGACCTCGTCCGGGGTGTCCCGGAACGTGTCGGCCAGCGTCGTGAAGGAGCGGGCCAGCTGCCCGGAGTCGATCTCCCCCACCGTGGTCGCCAGGCCCTGAAAGGCGTCGGTGATGTCGTACGGGGAGGTCGTGCGGTCCAGCGGGATGACGTCGTCCGGCTCCATCTGTCCCGGCCCGTCCGGCGTCAGCGACAGGAACTTGCGGCCCAGGACCGTCTTGATCCGGATGTCGGCGCGGGTGGCCAGCCCCAGCCGGGCGCCCTTGACCCGCATCTTCACCCTGACGCGGTCGCCGGCCAGGTCGGTCGCGATGACCTTGCCGACCTTGACCCCGGCCACGCGCACCTCGTCGTTCGGGCGCAGCCCGGCAGCCTCGGAGAACTCGGCGGCGTAGGTGTCGCCGCCGATGAACCGGTCGAGGGTGAAGGCGGTGGCCAGCAGCCCCAGGATCGCGGCGATGCCGATCAGGCCGATGATGGTGGTGTTCATCTCGCGGAACGGCTTCATCAGTTGTTCCTCGATCCGTTGCCCTGGCAGCGGGCCTCGGTGTTGACGAACTGGGGCAGGACGATCTCACCGGCCGGCAGGACGACGCGGCCGTCGAAGCCGCACAGGTAGAAGTTGAACCAGGACCCGTAGGTCGCGGTCGAGATGATGCGGTCCAGCTTGGCGGGCAGCCGCTTCAGCACGCCGTCGACGACCTCCTTGTCCCGGTCGAGCGTGCCGGCCAGCTCCCCCAGCTCCTGGATGTCGGCCTTGAGCGGGCCGCGCACCTCGCGGAGCAGCCCCGTCGTGGCGCCCGTCAGGTCGTTGATGCCGGCGAGCGACTCGCCGATCGCGGTGCGGTCCTGCGCGAAGCCCGCGGACAGCCGCTGCAGCTGGGTCACCAGCTCGTTGAGCTGGTCGTCGCGCTCGTCGATGGTCTCGAGGACCGTGCCCAAGTTGGTGATCACCCGGCCGATGACCGCGTCGCGGTCGGCCAGCGTCGTGGTCAGCGAGGCCGTGCGGGCCATCAGGCTTTCCACCGTTCCGCCCTCGCCCTGCAGCACCTGCACCAGCTCGAAGGAGACCTTGTTGACCGTCGCCGGGTCCAGCGCCTGGAACAGCGGGCGGAAGCCGTTGAACAGCACGGTCAGGTCCAGGGCGTTGCGGGTCTGCGCGAGCGGGACGGTGCTGCCGGCCTTGAGCAGCTCGGCCGAGCCCGGGCCCTCGGTGATCGCGATGTAGCGCTCGCCCACCAGGTTGCGGTACCGCAGGCGCAGGATGGTGCTGGCCGCGATCTCCCGCCCCTCGCTGAGCGAGAACTCCACGTGGGCGGTCTTGCTGTCCTCGGCCAGCTCGACCTTGTCCACCTTGCCGACCTTGACGCCCGAGATGCGGACCTCGTTGCCGGGCAGCAGGCCGGTCACGTCGCTGAAGGCCGCCCGGTAGGACGTCTGGCCCCCGAAGGTGAAGCTGCCGATCGTCGCCGCGAGGACGAAGGTCAGCAGCGAGGTGACCACCATGAAGATGATCAGCTTGACGAGAGCAGCAGAGGTCTTCACGCCAGCCCCACAGTCGTCCCGCGGGCCACCGGCCCGAACAGCATCTCCACGAGGTCGGGCACCTCGTCGACCGGCACCCCGAGCACGGGCGCCGCAGCGGCCTTGAGGATCTGGCGCTGCGAGAACGGGTCGGCCAGCGACCGGGCGGGGTCGTACGCCGCGGCCGCCGCCGTGCCGCCGCCGCTGCCCCCGCTGCCCCCGCTGCCGATGCCGGCCCGCTCGGCGTCGCGGTAACCGTCCTGAAACTCGACGTCCGGAGCCGGGCGCCGGGGCGAGGGCAGTCCGTCGCAGTGCGGCCCGCGGGTGTCGCGGTTCTCCTGCTCGTCGCCCGGCAGGTAGCCGTCCTGGTCCTCGGTCACCTCGAGCGTGATGTGCAGCCCGGGCTGCAGCCCGCCGAAGGTGTCCTCGACGATCGGCTGGTACCGGTTGAGCCCCGAAATCAGGCAGGGGAACTCGGGCGAGTAGCGCTGGTACAGCAGCAGCGACGGCAGGCTGTCCTCGGCCAGGGTGACGAAGCGCTTCTCGTTCTCCGTGAGGACGTCGTCGAGCACCCCCACCGACGACGCGGTGCTGGCGAGAAAGGTCCCCAGCTCCTCCTGCTGGTCGACCAGGTTGCGGCCGATGGCGGAGAAGTTGTCGAGCATCGCCAGCACGTCCGGCGCCGCCTCGTCGTAGTCCTCCGACAGCTGCGCCAGACGCTCGATGTTCTCCTGCAGACCCGGCATCTCGGGGTTGAGCCGGGTGAAGTAGGCGTCGACGGCGACGAGGTTCTCGCCGATGCGCTCGCCGCGGCCGCGCAGGGCGCCGGCGACCGCGTTGAGCGTCGTGGACAGCTGCTCCGGCTTGAGCGTCCGCAGCAGCGGCAGCAGGTCGTCCAGGACCTTCTCGGTCTCGAGCGCCGTCTCGGACCGGTCCTGCGGGATGACGTCGCCCTCCGCGATGGGCGTCGTCACGTCGTTGCCGTCCGGCAGCACGAGGGCGACGAACTTCTCGCCGAACAGCGTCTTGGGCAGCAGCTGCGCCCGGACGTCCTTGGGGATGAGCTTC
>JAOPWI010000195.1 GCA_025965755.1 Frankiales bacterium
GCAGCGACCTGGGCGGCCTGCGCGGCGTGAGCCGTCGCCGACCGGTGCTGACCGCGGCCCGCGGCACGGTGCGCTGGCACTGCCCGGACTGCACCGGCGAGTGGGAGTCCGTCGCCGGCGCGCCGGCCTGACCGTGCCTGCGGGTCAGTGCCCGGCTGGCCGCGCGGCGTCCAGCAGGCCCAGGCAGGCCAGCAGCTCCTGACGCCCGTTCTCGTCCTGCACTCGGCCGCGGACGGTCTGGGCGGCACGCCACATCTCGACGTCCCGGCTGTCTGCTGCGTCGGCGAGGCGCTGCTCGTTGCTGCGTGCGGGGAGGGGTGTCATGAGTCACCCTCACACAGCCGGGGCCACAGCGGGGGACCCGGCCCCTCCTGAGTCGTCGCCACCGAGGGCGAGGGTGAGCTCCAGGACGGTCTGCGGGTCCTCGAGCCGGTCGCCGAACAGCTCCCTGACCTGGTTCATGCGGTAGCGGACGGTCTGCGGGTGCACGAGCAGGTGGGCCGCCACGTCCTCGCGCCGGCCCTGGTGGAGCAGCCAGGCGCGCAACGTCTCGGCCAGCCGCTCGGCCGAGCCGGTCCGCAGGCCGGCCAGCGGAGCCAGCGCCCGGGTCCGCAGATCGCTCAGCGCCTCGCGGTCGGCGGTCAGCACGAGGGCGGCGAGGTGCTCCTCGGTGTCCACCGGGCCGGTGCGCCCGGCCGGCACGAGAGCCGCGGTGCGCACCGCCCGCCGGTAGGAGCCGGGCGCGTCCGGCCAGGCCCGGGTCGGGCCCACGACGGCGGGCGCGCGGCCGAGCCGGCGCAGCAGCTGGCCCCGGGTGGCGGCCGACAGCTCGGGCACCACCAGGACGGTGGTCGGCTCGGGCGGGGCCAGCCCGACCAAGTCGCCGGACAGCGCCAGCGTCTCCTCCGGCAGTGCCGGCAGGATGCTCCGGGTGAGCGCCGAGGGGACCAGCAGGACCGTCACGGTGGCCGGAACCGGCCAGTCGGCCCGCTGCGCGCTCGCGACCAGCTCCTCCACGGGCGCCTGACCGTGCAGCAGCTCCTGACCCAGACGCTCCAGGTAGCCCTGGCGCACCCGTCCGGTGGTGGCCAGCTCGTCGGTGTGCCCGGCGACGCTGGCCGCCGACAGCTGGTCGATGTAGGCGAAGACCAGCTCGGCGAACTGCGCGACCGTGACGGCCGGCAGGCCGTCGGCCACGGCGGTCGCCGACATCTCCCGCCACGACGTGCGGGCGCCGACGCGGTACGCCGCGAGCAGCGCGTCCATGCTGCGCCCGCTGCGCGCCTCGCCGCGCCCCAGCGCGTACGCGCCCTCGAGTGCCGGCTGCAGCGGGGTGCCGGCGTCGGCGTCCCGCGCCTGGCCGGCCAGGCTGAGAAAGGCGCCCAGGGCGGTCTGCACGGCCTGCTCGATGGTGGCGCCCATCGAGCCGGTCAGCGCCCCGACGTAGTCGGGCACCTCCGCGGTGATGGCCTCGATGGTCGCCTCGGCGACGAAGGGCAGGCGCGCCCGCAGCGCGTCGACGAAGCGCGGCTCGAGCGCGAGCCCGGCCGCGGTGTGAGCGGTTCTGGCGTTCTCGATCACGTCTTTGTCCCCTCCGAACAAGATAGTGCTCGAGAATCACCTGTTGCGGGCGAGAGGTCAACGTCCTGGCCGGGCAGAGTTGAGCCATGACGACAACCGCACCCCCCGGAGCAGTCCTCAGCCGCCTGCGCGGCGGGGTGGCCCGGCTGGCCGAGCTGGTCGCCACCCCTCTCGTGCCCTCCGACTACGTCGACCTGCTGGACCCGTTGCGGTCCGGCACGGACCTGCGCGGTCGGGTCGTGTCGGTGCACCCCGAGACCCGTGACGCCGTCACGCTGGTCATCCGGCCCGGCCGCGGCTGGCGCCCGCACACGCCGGGCCAGTACGTGCGCATCGGCGTGGACGTCGACGGCGTGCGGCAGTGGCGCACCTACTCCCTGACGTCGCCGGCCGACCGCGCCGACGGGTGCATCACCATCACGGTCAAGGCCATCGCGGACGGCGTGGTGAGCAACCATCTGGTGCGCCGCGTCCGCCCCGGCGTGGTGCTGCAGCTGGACCAGGCTGCCGGCGAGTTCGTCCTGCCGGCCCGCCGGCCGGCCAAGGCGCTGTTCCTCACCGCGGGCAGCGGCATCACGCCCGTCATGGGGATGCTGCGCGAGGCGGCGCACGAGCTGCCCGACGCGGTCCTCGTGCACTCCGCCCCGACCGTCGACGACGTCATCTTCGGCGGCGAGCTGCGCGCTCTGGCGGCCTCCGGGCGCCTGCGCCTGGTCGAGCGGCACACCGACCGGGACGGCATCCTGAGCGTCGAGGACCTGCAGGCGCTGGTGCCCGACCTCGCCGAGCGCGAGACCTGGGCGTGCGGCCCGGCCGGCATGCTGGACGCCGTCGAGGCGCACTGGGCCGGCGTCGGCGCCCGCCTGCACACCGAGCGGTTCCGCGCGCCGGTCGTGGCCGGCGGCGAGGGCGGCACCGTCCTGTTCAGCACGTCCGGCGTGACCGTCGAGGCGGACGGCACCACGGCCCTGCTCGACGCGGGCGAGAGCGCCGGCGTGCTCATGCCGTCCGGATGCCGCATGGGCATCTGCTTCGGCTGCGTGGTGCCCCTGCGCGAAGGCGCGGTGCGCGACCTGCGCACCGGCGACGTCACCACCGCCGCTCCCGGCGACGGCGTGCTGGTGCAGACCTGCATCAGCGCCGCCGCCGGCTCCTGCGACCTCCAGCTCTGACCCCGAGGAGACCCGAATGACTGCCCTGCAGAAGAAGCTGCCCAACCCGATCGCCCACCTGACCGACGAGGATGTCGAGAACCTCGGGCGCGAGCTGGACGCGATCCGCGAGCAGGTCGTCGCCAGCCGCGGTGACCGCGACGCCGCCTACATCCGCAAGGTCATCGACGCCCAGCGCACGATCGAGCTCGCCAGCCGTGGCGTCCTGCTGTTCTCGCTGTTCCCGCCGGCCTGGCTGCTCGGCGCCGCGGGCCTGTCGATCTCCAAGATCCTCGAGAACATGGAGATCGGGCACAACGTCATGCACGGCCAGTGGGACTGGATGCGCGACCCCACGATCCACAGCACCGCCTGGGAGTGGGACAACGCCTCGCCGTCGAGCATGTGGAAGCACTCGCACAACCAGATCCACCACACGTTCACGAACGTGCTCGGCCGCGACAACGACCTCGGCTACGGGATCATGCGCGTCGACGAGGACCAGAGGTGGTCGCCGTTCTTCCTCGGCCAGCCGCTGTACAACTTCGTCAACGCCTGCTTCTTCCAGTACGGCATCGCGGCGTACGACCTCGAGATCGGCAAGGTCCTCAAGGGCCGCAAGGACAAGGACGTGTTCAAGAAGGAGCTCGCCGAGGTCCTGGCCAAGGTCAAGCTGCACGCG
>JAOPWI010000207.1 GCA_025965755.1 Frankiales bacterium
GCCCGTCCGGCCCCGCTGCTCGCGCCGCCCGCCCGCTGGGAGGAGGTCCTGCCCGCCGCCGCGGCCCGCTGGGACGACCCGCTGCCGGCCGCCGCCGGCGGCGAGTGGAGCCCGGTTCCGGTCCCGCTGCCGGTCTATGCGACCAAGCCGGTCGCGCCCCCGCGCCCGCCCCGCGTGCTCGACCTGACCTCGCCGGGCGTCTGGACCGCCTCGTCCGACCTCGAGCTGGAGGGCGAGCCCGACGTCGAGCTGGACGAGATCCTGGAGCGCCGGCGCGCCGTCGGGGGCTGGTAGCCCACCGGTCCGGCCGGGACTGCCGCGCTGGTAGTCTCGGCGACGGCCTCGGGGCTGTGGCGCAGTCCGGTAGCGCACCTCGTTCGCATCGAGGGGGTCAGGGGTTCGAATCCCCTCAGCTCCACCCGAGAACACCGCACGACCGACGCCGTCGGGGCTCAGGCCCCGGCGGCGTCTGCCGTGTACCGGGGGGCGAGCAGTCCCGGTGGCCCGCCCCGGGCAGCGGCCGCCGCCTCAGATCCAGCTGGGGAACAGCATCCGGCTGCGCCACTGGTCGTACGGCAGCGTCTGCGCGGCGAGCACCGGATAGAGGTAGACGAAGTTGATGACCACGATGGCCAGGTAGGCGCCCACGGCGATCGCGCCGTACTTGCGCCGCGTCGGTGAGGCGTCCGGACCGCCGAGAGCCCAGCCGCAGACCAGCGCCAGGCCCAGCGCCATGAACGGCACGGCCGGCAGCGCGTAGAAGATGAACATTGTGCGGTTCTTCAGGTCGTCGCGGATCCACGGCAGGATGCTCACGGCGATCGGCAGCAGGATCGCCCCTGCCCGCCAGTCCCGCCGGCCCAGCCACATCCACAGCAGCGCGAGCACCAGCGGGATGGTGGCGAACCAGATCGCCGGGGTGCCCACCGCGAGCACCTCCCGCGAGCAGGACTCCACCTCGCAGCCGAACTTCCCGAGCGTGACGCCGGCCGGGTAGTAGTAGGACACCGGCCGGGCGAGCAGCAACCAGCCGAGCGGGTGCGACTGGTAGCCGTGCTTCTGCGAGAGGTTGTCGTGGAAGCCGAAGATCTCGACGTGGTAGTGCCAGAGGCTGCGCAGGCCGTCCGGCAGGAAGCCGAAGTGGGCGCTCGGATTGTCCTGGGCCCAGGTGCGGTCCCAGCCGAGGTCGCTGAGGAACCAGCCGGTCCAGGACACGACGTAGAGCACCAGGGGCAGCAGCACCAGCGACGCCAGCAGCGGCAGCGCGCTGCGCCGCAAGGTGGCGCGCACGGGTCCGTGCCCGCCGGCGGTGCGGCGGGCCCCGACCTCCCAGAAGAAGGTCAGCAGCAGGAGCGCCGCCACGAAGTAGACAGCGCTCCACTTGGTGGCCAGCGCGGCGCCGAGGCAGGCGCCGGCCAGCAGCCGCCACGGCCGCCAGCCGAGCGCCAGGTCGCGAGCCAGCCGTTGGCGGATCCCGTCGCGGTCCACCACCAGGCACGCGAACGCGGCGGTGGTCCACAGCACCAGGAAGACGTCGAGCATCGCCACCCGGCTCTGCACGAAGTGCAGCCCGTCCAGCGACAGCAGGATGCCGGCGAGCGCGCCCAGCAGCGTGGAGCCCGTCATGCGGCGCCCGGCCCGGACGACGATCAGGATGGTCAGGGTGCCGGCGACGGCGGCCGCGAAGCGCCAGCCGAACTCGTTCGTGCCGAACAGGCGGATGCCCAGCGCGATGGCCCACTTGCCGAGCGGCGGGTGCGCGATGAACGAGCCGCTGCCCTCGGGGATGCACTGGGAGGCGAGGCCGGCGTTCTGGGGATCGTTGCGGGTCGCGTGCTCCACGCCGTAGCGCAGGAAGTTCTCCGCGTCGCAGGCGTAGTAGACCTCGTCGAAGATGCGCCCCTCGGGCAGGTCCAGGCGCAGAAAGCGCAGCAGCCCGCCGAACAGCGCCACGAGCAGGGTGACCGCCCAGCCGCCGTGCGACTGCACCAGCGGTTGCAGGCGCTGCCGCCACGGCTCCGGGGGCGCCGAGACGGACGCGGAGGCGGGCGGCGCAGCGTCGTCGAGGGTCGCCGTCATGCGGGCCAGCCTAGGAGGCCGGTCCGGGACGTACGGGAGACTGGCCGCATGGTCCTCGTCCTTGCCGGTGCCCCGATCGGTCAGGCCGCAGATGCGAGCGGCCGCCTCGCCCACGAGCTGGCCACCGCCGACATCGTCGCCGCAGAGGACACCCGGCGGCTGCACCGGCTCTGCGCCGATCTCGGCGTGAAGCCGACGGGAAAGGTCGTCAGCTGTTTCGAGGGCAACGAGCAGGAGCGGGTGCCGGAGCTGCTGGCCGCCGTCCGCGACGGCAAGCGGGTGCTGCTCGTGACCGACGCCGGCATGCCGACCGTGAGCGACCCCGGCTACCGGCTGGTCGCGGCGGCGGCCGCCGCGGACCTGCCGGTGACCTGCGTGCCCGGGCCGTCCGCGGTGACGACCGCGCTGGCGGTCAGTGGCCTGCCGAGCGACCGCTTCTGCTTCGAGGGCTTCCTGCCGCGCAAGGCCGGCGAGCGCCGGGCCCGGTTGACCGGCCTGCTGGCCGAGCGCCGCACCGTCGTGCTGTTCGAGGCGCCGCACCGGCTGGCCGCCTCGCTGGCCGACATGGCCGACGTGCTGGGCGCCGACCGCCGGGCCGTGGTGTGCCGCGAGCTGACCAAGACTCACGAGGAGGTCCGCCGCGGTCCGCTGGCCGAGCTGGCCGCCTGGGCGCAGGGCGGCGTGCTGGGGGAGGTGACCGTGGTGCTCGCCGGCGCCCCGGAGCCCGAGGTCGACGTGACGCCCAGCGAGCTGGTGCGCCTGGTCGGCGTCCGCGAGGAGGCCGGGCTGACGCGCAAGGAGGCCCTGGCCGCCGTCGCCGCGGAGGCCGGCGTGCCGCGCCGCGAGGTGTATGACGCCGTCGTGGCGGCCAAGCGGCGCTGATTGCGGTGGCGGCCGCTCACTAGGCTCGGCGTCATGCCCATGAAGGAGACGGCCCGCCCCGTCCTGACCGCGGTCGCCTGGCCCTACGCCAACGGCCCCCGCCATATCGGCCACGTCGCCGGCTTCGGCGTTCCGTCCGACGTGTTCTCCCGCTACCGCAGGATGCGTGGCGATCGGGTCCTGATGGTCAGCGGCACCGACGAGCACGGCACGCCGATCCAGGTGCAGGCCGACCGCGAGGGCGTCACCGCGCGGGAGCTGGCCGACCGCTACAACCGGGTCATCGCGGAGGACCTGCAGGGGCTCGGCCTGTCCTACGACCTGTTCACGCGCACGACGACGCGCAACCACTACGCGGTCGTGCAGGAGCTGTTCACCGCGCTGTTCGCCAACGGCTACGTGGTGGAGCGCCCGCAGCTGTCGGCCGTCTCGCCGAGCACCGGCCGCACGCTGCCCGACCGCTACATCGAGGGCACCTGCCCGATCTGCGGCGACGACAGCGCGCGCGGCGACCAGTGCGACAACTGCGGCAACCAGCTCGACCCGCAGGACCTCAAGGACCCGCGCAGCCGCATCAACGGCGAGACGCCGCGGTTCGTCGAGTCGCCGCAGTTCTTCCTGGAGCTGCCGGCCTTCGCCGAGGCGCTCGGCTCGTGGATGCAGTCGCGGGTCGGCTGGCGGCAGAACGTGCTGTCGTTCAGCTCCAACCTGATCGCCGACCTCAAGCCGCGGGCGATCTCCCGCGACCTCGACTGGGGCGTGCCCATCCCCCTGCCGGACTGGCGCGACCGCGGCGACAAGCGGCTCTACGTCTGGTTCGACGCGGTCATCGGCTACCTGTCGGCCTCGGTCGAGTGGGCCCGGCGCACCGGGGACGCCGACGCCTGGCGGCAGTTCTGGCAGAACCCGGACGCCACGTCGTACTACTTCATGGGCAAGGACAACGTCGTCTTCCACTCGGTCATCTGGCCGGCGATCCTGCTCGGCGCCAGCGGCAAGCCGGACGGGACGCCCGGTGAGCTCGGGCCGCTGGCCCTGCCGAGCGAGGTGGTGTCCAGCGAGTTCCTCACCATGGAGGGCAAGAAGTTCTCGTCCTCGCGCTCGGTGGTCATCTACGTCCGCGACGTCCTCGAGCGCTACGGACCGGACGCGCTGCGCTACTACCTGGCCGCGGCCGGCCCGGAGACCAGCGACACCGACTTCACCTGGGAGCAGTTCGTCACCCGCAACAACACCGAGCTGGTGGCGGGGTGGGGCAACCTGGTGAACCGGTCCCTGTCGCTGGTGCACAAGAACCTCGGCGCGATCCCGGCAGCCGGAACGTTCACGGAGGCCGACCAGGCGGCGCTGGCGGGCAGCCGGGCCGGCTTCGACAGCGTCGGCGACCTGCTCGGCCGCAACCAGCAGAAGGCCGCGCTGGCCGAGGCGATGCGGGTGGTCGGGGAGGCCAACCGTTACCTGTCGGACCAGGCGCCGTGGAAGCTCAAGGACGACCTGCCGCGGCGGGACACCGTGCTGCACGTCGCGCTGCAGCTCATCGACGACGCCAAGTCGCTGCTGACGCCGTTCCTGCCGCACAGCAGCGAGAAGGTGTACGCGATGCTCGGCGGCACCGGCACCTGGTCGGGCATGCCGGAGCTGCGCGAGGTCGAGGATCTCGACGGCGGGCCGGGGTACCCCGTGCTCATGGGCGACTACGCCACCGAGGCGGTGTGGGAGTCGCGGCCCATCCGCCCGGGTGTCCCGATCGGCCCGCCGGTGCCGCTGTTCACCAAGCTCGACCCCTCGATCGTCGAGGAGGAGCTGCAGCGGCTGGCCGGCGAGGCGGACCCGGCGGCGGACCCGGTCACGTGAGCCGCGCAGCCCAGGCCCGCGCGGCCAGCCCGGCGCCGGCTCCGGAGCCGCTCCCGGTGCCGGTGCCCGACAGCCACTGCCACCTCGACATCGTCGGCACCCCGGTCGCCGACCAGCTGGCGGCCGCCCGCGAGGTGGGCATCGACCTGGTGGTCCAGGTCGGGGTGGACCTGCCGTCCTCGCGCTGGTCGGCCGATGTCGCCGCGGAGCACGACGGCCTGGTCGCGGCGGTGGCGCTGCATCCCAACGAGGCCGCGACCGGCGCGGCCACCGACGAGGCGCTGCGCGAGATCGAGGCGCTGGCCGGGCGGCCCGAGGTGGTCGCCGTGGGCGAGACCGGCCTGGACCACTACCGGACGCCGGACACCGAGGGGCAGCGGCGGCAGGAGGACTCCTTCCGGGCTCACATCGCCATCGCCAAGCGCACCGGCACGGCGCTGGTGATTCACGACCGGGATGCCCACGACGACGTCGTCCGGGTGCTGCTGGAGGAGGGCGCACCGGACCGGGTCGTCTTCCACTGCTTCTCCGGCGGCCCGGAGCTGGCCCGCACCTGTGCCGAGCACGGCTGGGCCATGAGCTTCGCCGGCCCGGTGACCTACAAGCCGAACGACGCGCTGCGCGCGGCAGCCCGGCTGGCGCCGCGGGAGCTGCTGCTCGTGGAGACCGACGCCCCGTTCCTCACGCCGGTGCCGCACCGCGGCCATCCCAACGCCTCCTACCTCATCCCGGTCACCGTCCGGGCGCTGGCCGCCGTACGCGGCGAGGACCTGGACCAGCTCTGCGGAGCCCTCGCCGCTAACGGACAGCGACTGCTTGGTCACTGAGAGTGCTTGCAGGCGCTAGCGCCCCGCAAGCGTTCCCGGTAGGAGGCGTGTCACATCCCCGCCTCCTGACCAGCAGTTCCCCCCACTGCGGCCCCAGCGGACCCCTTCGGACGGGGTCCGCGCCCCACCATGCCCGATGTGTCCGAGTTAGCCTGCTAGCGATCAGCCGGTGCCCGGGGCCTTCGTGTCTGCGCCAACGGCGACCCGCTTCCCGCGACTGGCTCCGGGAGCGGCGGTCCTGCCGCTGTCCCGGGGCCGGGAAGCCCGTCCATCGGAGTCCTGTGCGCCTGTCCGCTGCTGCCCTGTCCACCCCGCCCTCGTCCTCGCCCGCGCCGCTGCGTGGTCGACGCCTCTGGAAGCCGGCCGCCTGCGCCGCCCAGGGCGCCATCGCGCTGACGCTGCTGGCCGCGACCCCCGCCGCCTACGCCGAGGACGGCCTCGCGCACGTCCCG
>JAOPWI010000238.1 GCA_025965755.1 Frankiales bacterium
CGGGCTGGCGGCGCTGGCCGGCCGGGTGCTGGCCCGGGCCGGGCGCGATCTGCCGGCCGAGGGCGTCGACCTGGCGGTCGTGCCGGTGGACGGTCCGGGCCATGACCTGCTGGGCCGCCGGCGCGGCTGGCTCAGACGCGGCCGGTGAGCTTCTCGCCCGGGCCCTCGCCCGGCTCGTCGGGCTCTGACGACGCCTCGCGGAACGCCCGCTGCAGCGACTGCAGCCCGTCGCGCAGGGGAGCGGCGTGGATGCCGAGGTCCGGCCGGGCCGCCGTGACCAGACCCGCGAGAGCCGTGATGAGCTTGCGCGCCTCGTCCAGGTCCTTGCTGGCGTCGCCCTCCTCACCCAGGCCGCACTTCACCGCGGCGGCGCTCATGAGGTGCACGGCGACGGACGAGATGACCTCGGCCGCCGGAACCTCGGCGAGATCGCGGGCAGCAGTGTGTGACTCGGTCATGCTGCTACCCTTGCAGGGCGACCCTTCCCCCGGTATGCCGGGGGTCGGACAAGCGGAGGTTCCCACCTCCCACCCGCGCCGCCCTCGGGCAGCCGGGTCTGGTCGGCCCGGCCCCTCGCGGGGACCCGGTGCCGTGCCCGTCGTGCCCCCTCGGGCATGACGGGACAGGTGGGCCCTGCGCGTCGCGCGGGGCCCTTCGTCGTGTCGGGCCCCGGACCACGACCCGGGAGGCCCCATCCGCGCTGCGCCCCGCATCAACGACCGGATCCGTGTGCCCGAGGTACGCCTCGTCGGCCCGGCCGGCGAGCAGGTCGGCATCGTCGCCATCGGCGAGGCGCTGCGCCTCGCCCAGGACAGCGACCTCGACCTCGTCGAGGTCGCTCCGATGGCGCGGCCGCCGGTCTGCAAGCTCATGGACTACGGCAAGTTCAAGTACGAGGCCGCTCAGAAGGCGCGTGAGAGCCGCAAGAACCAGGTGCTCACCGTCATCAAGGAGATGAAGCTCCGGCCGAAGATCGACCCGCACGACTACGAGACCAAGAAGGGCCACGTCGTCCGCTTCCTCAAGGCGGGCGACAAGGTCAAGATCACGATCATGTTCCGCGGACGCGAGCAGTCCCGGCCCGAGCTCGGGTTCCGGTTGCTGCAGCGGCTGGGGGAGGACGTCCAGGAGCTCGGCTACGTCGAGAGCGCTCCGAAGCAGGACGGCCGCAACATGATCATGGTGCTGGCTCCGCACAAGAGCGCTGGTGACCTGCGCAAGGCGGCTCAGGGCGGCTCGCCCGATCAGCCGGTCGCCGCCGACCAGGAGCCCGCAGCAGCAGAGCAGTAAGGCGCACAGCACGACCCGGCGGACGATCTCTGTCCGCCGGGCCACGGCTCCTCGCGGAGCGATGACCAGACGGGACCAGCATGCCCAAGCAGAAGACGCACAGCGGCGCCAAGAAGCGCTTCAAGGTGACCGGCACCGGCAAGATCCTCCACGAGCGCGCCGGCAAGCGTCACCTGCTCGAGCGCAAGTCGAGCAAGCTGACCCGCCGGCTGACCGGTACCGCCCAGCTCGCCCCCGGCGACACCAAGACCGTCAAGAAGCTCCTGGGCATCTGAGCCCGTCCCGCCCACGAACTGACTGACGAGAGAACAGGAACCGACAAGTGGCACGCGTCAAGAGGGCAGTCAACGCCCACAAGAAGCGTCGTGAGGTGCTCGAGAAGGCCAGCGGATACCGGGGCCAGCGCAGCCGGCTCTACCGCAAGGCCAAGGAGCAGCTGCTCCACTCGGCGACGTATGAGTTCCGCGACCGCAAGAAGCGCAAGGGCGACTTCCGTCAGCTCTGGATCCAGCGCATCAACGCGGCCGCGCGCCTGAACGGCATGACCTACAACCGGCTCATCCAGGGCCTGAAGGCCGCTGGCGTCGAGGTGGACCGCAAGGTGCTCGCCGACCTGGCGGTCACCGACGCCCCGGCGTTCGCCACGCTGGTCGAGGTTGCCCGTGCGGCCCTGCCGGCCGACGGCGGCGCGGCGGAGCAGACCCCCGCTGCCTGACGGCACCCTCACCTCGACCCGCTCGCCGCGGGTCCAGGCGGTACGACGACTGCACCGGCGCTCGGCTCGCGAAGCCGAGCGCCGGTTCGTCGTGGAGGGCCCGCAGGCGGTCCGTGAGGCGCTCGCCGCCGGCGGGCTGCTCGAGCTGTACGCCGAGCCCGGCCGGCAGCCCGAGCTGGAGCGTGCGGCCGTCGCGGCGGGCACACCGGTCGTCCCGGTCACCGCAGCGGTGCTGGCGGCGCTGGGCGAGACGGTCACCCCGCAGGGCGTGGTGGGCGTCGCGGCCCTGCTCGACGTGGGCCTGGACTCGGCCCTGGCGGCGCGACCGCGGCTGGTCGCGGTGCTCGACGCCGTGTCCGACCCCGGCAACGCCGGCACCGTCCTGCGCAGCGCCGACGCGGCCGGCGCCGGTGCCGTGGTGCTGACCGCGGGGTCGGTCGACCCCCACAACGGCAAGTGCGTGCGCGCGAGCGCGGGCAGCCTGTGGCACCTGCCCGTGGTGTCCGGCGCCGGCCTGGCCGACACGGTGGCCGCCGCGAAGGGCGCGGGCCTGCAGGTGCTCGCGACGACCGGCGGGGGACAGGACGACCTCGACGACCTGATCGACGAGGGCCGGCTGGCCGCCCCCACCGTCTGGCTGTTCGGCAACGAGGCGGCCGGTCTCGGCGAGCAGGCGCTGGCGCTCGCCGACCGGCGCGTACGGGTGCCCCTGCACGGCCGCGCCGAGTCGCTGAACCTGGCCGCCGCGGCCGCGGTGTGCCTCTACGCCAGCGCCCGGGCGCAGCGCCGCTGAGACCGGCGGCCAGGCGGCGACCGGACGCGCCGGCGGCCTGGCGCCAGGTGTGCGGCTTTCCGGCAGGTCGCCCGATAGGGTGATGACGGACATCGTCCGGGGGAAGGAGGGCGCGTGCTGGACAAGGCCGCGTACGCCGACCTGCCCGACGGGGTCCTCGTCGCGGACCACACCGGCACCGTCGTGCTCGTCAACCCGGCCGCGGAGCGCATTCTGGGCTGCACCGCCGACGTCGTCGTCGGCCGCGACTACCGCGAGGTGCTGCCGCTGGTCGACGAGCAGGGCCGCGACTGGTGGGCCTGCACCGACCCCTACGCGGGCCTGAACACCCGGGTGCGCCAGCCCGAGCGCCGGCTGCTGCGCCCCGGCGGCGTGGAGCTGCTCGTGACCGCGTCGTACGTCCGGAACGAGGACCGCTCGCTCACGCGGCTGGTCGTCGCGGTCCGCGACAACCGCGCCCGCGAGCGGGTGGAGCGCAGCCGGGCCGACCTGGTGAGCACCGTGGCCCACGAGCTGCGCTCGCCGCTGACCAGCGTCAAGGGGTTCACGGCGACGCTGCTGGCCAAGTGGGACCGGTTCAACGACGCCCAGAAGAAGGTCATGCTCGAGACGGTCAACGCCGACGCCGACCGCGTCACCCGGCTGCTGACCGAGCTGCTCGACGTGAGCCGCATCGACGCCGGCCGGCTCGAGATGCGCAAGCAGGTCGTCGACGTGCCCAAGGCCGTCCGCAAGGCCGTCGCCGGGCGGGTGGCCGGGGGCGAGGCCGAGGAGCGTTTCGTCGTGCTGGCCGAGGGTGAGCTGCCCGAGATGTGGGCCGACCCCGACAAGATCGACCAGATCGTCGGCAACCTGGTGGAGAACGCGCTCCGTCACGGCGCCGGCACCGTCACCGTCCGGGTGCGTCCCGACCCGGCGGTGCCGGGCGCGGTGATCACCGTGGACGACGAGGGCCCCGGCATCCCCGAGGAGACGGCCGCCCGGGTCTTCACCCGGTTCTGGCGCGGCAACCGGCAGGGCGGAACCGGCCTGGGCCTCTACATCGTGAAGGGCCTCGTGGAGGCCCACGGCGGCAGCGTCGAGGTCGGGCGTTCGCCGAGCGGCGGAGCGTCGTTCCGCTTCGTGCTGCCCGCCGGCACCCCGCCCTACGAGGAGTAGGCGCACGGGCCCGGCGGGCGCCCTGGAAGACTCTCCGCCGACCCGACTGGACGGAACACATGCCGAACGAGCTCACGCCCGACTCCCTCGACCGTGCCCGAGACGAGGGCCTCGCCGCCCTTGCCGAGGCCCCTGACCTGGCCGCCCTGGCGGTCCTCAAGCCCGCCGTGCTGGGCGACCGCAGCCCGCTGGCGGTCGCCCGCAAGGCCGTCGGCGCGCTGCCCGGCCCCGAGCGGGCCGACGCTGGCAAGCGGGTCAACGCGCTGTCCCAGGAGCTGACCCGGGCGTACGACGCCCGCCGCGTCGCGCTCGAGGCCGACCGGGACGCCCGGGTCCTGGTCGAGGAGGCGGTCGACGTCACGGTGCTGGCCGGCCGGCTCCCGGTCGGCGCCCGGCACCCGCTGACGACGCTCCAGGAGCGCGCCGTGGACGTCTTCGTCGCGATGGGCTGGGAGCTGGCGGAGGGCCCCGAGGTCGAGCACGAGTGGTTCAACTTCGACGCCCTGAACTTCGGCGGCGATCATCCGGCGCGGGAGATGCAGGACACCCTGTTCGTCGCTCCCGAGGGCAGCGGCCTGGTCATGCGCACGCACACCTCGCCGGTGCAGGTCCGCTCGCTGCTGAACCGCGAGCTGCCGGTCTACGTCGTCTGTCCCGGCCGGGTGTTTCGCGCCGACGCGCTCGACGCGACGCACTCGCCGGTGTTCGCGCAGCTGGAGGGGTTGTGCGTCGACGAGGGCATCACGATGGCGCACCTGCGCGGGACCCTGGACGCGTTCGCCTCCGCCATGTTCGGCGACGGCCTCAAGACGCGCCTGCGCCCGTCGTACTTCCCCTTCACCGAGCCCAGCGCGGAGCTGGACCTGCAGTGCTTCCACTGCCGCGGTGACGCGGCGCTGCAGCCCTGCCGGGTCTGCTCCAGCGAGGGCTGGATCGAGGTCGGCGGCTGCGGCATGGTCAACCCGGCGGTTCTGCGCGCCTGCGGCGTCGACCCCGACCGCTACACCGGCTTTGCCTTCGGCATGGGCCTGGACCGCGCCGTCATGGTGCGGCACGGCGTCACCGACATCCGCGAGATCTACGAGGGCGACCTGCGCTTCACGCTGCCCTTCGGCCTGGAGGCCTGACATGCGCGTCCCCCTGTCCTGGTTGCGCGAGCTCGTGCCGGGCCTCACCGCCGACGCCGACGAGGTCGCCGAGGCGCTGGTGCGCGCCGGCCTCGAGGTCGAGCAGGTCCACCGGACCGGTCGCGACGTCACCGGCGTCGTCGTCGGGCAGGTCCTCGACGTCGAGGAGCTCACCGAGTTCAAGAAGCCGATCCGCTACTGCCACGTCGACATCGGGTCGCGGCAGCACGAGGTGGTGTGCGGCGCGACCAACTTCGCCCCCGGTGACCGCATCCCGTTCGCCGTCCCGGGCGCCGTCCTGCCCGGCGACTTCCGGATCGCCACGCGCCAGACGTACGGCCGCACCTCCGACGGGATGATCTGCTCCGCGGCCGAGCTGGGGCTGGCGGACAGCTCCGACGGCATCCTGCTGCTGGCGCCGGACAGCCCCCTCGGCGCCGACGTCGTGGAGCTGCTGGCGCTGCGCGACGAGGTGCTCGACATCGCCGTCACCCCGGACCGCGGCTACACGCTGTCGGTCCGCGGCGTGGCCCGCGAGGTGGCCACCGCCTTCGGCCTGCCGCTCGCGGACCCGGGCCTGCTCGACGCCGGCGCCGCGCCGGCCGGCCACGGCGTCCGCATCGAGGACCCGTCGGCCTGCGACCGGTTCGTCGCGCTGACGTTCACCCTCGACCCGGCGGTGCCCTCGCCGGTCTGGCTGCAGCGGCGGCTCGCGCTGGCCGGCATGCGCTCGATCAGCCTCGCTGTCGACGTCACCAACGCCGTCATGCTCGAGCTCGGCCAGCCGCTGCACGCGTACGACCGCGACCGGGTCCGCGGGGACCTGGTGGCCCGGCGGGCCAGCGCGGGGGAGCGCCTGGTCACCCTCGACGGGCAGGACCGCGCGCTGTCGCCGGAGGATCTGGTCATCGCCGACGACTCCGGCGCGGTCGGCCTGGCCGGCGTCATGGGTGGCGCGGCCACCGAGATCTCCGGCGCGACGACCTCCGTCGTGCTGGAGGCGGCCCGCTTCGCTCCCGTGGTCATCGCCCGCGCCGCGCGCCGGCACCGGCTCCCGTCGGAGGCCAGCAAGCGCTTCGAGCGGGGCATCGACCCGGCGCTCGCACCCGCGGCGGCGCTGTCGGCGTACCGGCTGCTGGCCTCGCTCGGCGCCGCCGGCCCGGTCGAGGGCAGCGGGC
>JAOPWI010000268.1 GCA_025965755.1 Frankiales bacterium
GGGGCTGCTGTCGGTGACCGGGCGCATCACGCTGACGGCGTTCGCCTCGCGGGTCGGCCTCGGTCGTCTCGCCGCCTGGATGGTGGGCGGCCAGGCTCTCGGCATCGCCGCGCTGTTCGCCCTGCCGCGGGCGGCCGGCCTGACCGTGTTCGTCGTGCTGTTCGGCGCGGGCTTCGGGGTCATGACCATCGCGCGGGCGGCGTTGCTCGGGACCTACGTGCCGGCCGGCGTCTTCGCGTCCGTGTCCGGCGGCCAGACGCTCGCGGCCGGCGCCGGCCGGGTCGCCGCTCCCGCGGCCGCGGGAGCGCTCATCACGGCGGCCGGGTACGGGCTCGCCTTCACGCTCGTCGCCGGCTGCTCGCTGGCGGCCGCGGCGCTGTTGGCGGCCGCCGAGCGCGCCCACCGGGAGACGTCCCTTCCCGCGGCCGGGGGGCGGTGACGGCTGTCTTCCGAGGGCCCGTTCCTGGGCACAGACCCTGGACGGGCGCTGGCCCGCCAGGCGCGGGAGGCACCGATGTTCTACTGGGTCGTCAAGGTCGTGCTCCGGCCGCTGTTTCAGCTGTGCTTCCGCCCGGTCGTCACCGGCGCTCACCACATTCCGCGCCGCGGCGGCGCCCTGCTGGCCAGCAACCACCTGTCGATGTGCGACTCGCTGTTCCTGCCGGTCATGACGCGCCGCCGGGTCAGCTTTCTGGCCAAGAGCGAGTACTTCACCGGCCGCGGCGTGAGGGGCCGGCTCAAGGCGGCGTTCGTGCGCGGCACCGGCCTGATCCCGCTGGACCGCGACGACGCCGACGCGGCTGCCGCCGCGCTGGCGACCGGGGCCCGGGCCGTCAAGGCCGGCATGCTGCTCGGCGTCTACCCCGAGGGCACCCGCAGCCCGGACGGCCGGCTGTACCGCGGCAAGACCGGGGTCGCCCGGATGGCCATGAGCACCGGCGTCCCGGTGCTGCCGGTGGCCATGTCGGGCACCGAGCGCGTGCAGCCGATCGGCCGGGTCCTGCCGCGGCTGGCCCGGGTCGGCGTGCGCATCGGCCCGCCGCTCTACCCGCCGCCCCCGGCGGCCGACCCGGACGTCCGCCGCCGGCAGGCGCGCGACTTCACCGATCGGCTCATGGCCGCGATCGCCCAGTTGTCCGGCCAGCCCCGCGTCGACCTCGACGCTGCGGAGCACAAGGCGCAGCTGGCCGCGCTGCGGCGGGCCGACCGGGCCGGCTAGAGCTGTCGCCGCGGCTCCCCGCCCGCCTCGCCGGTGAAGGGCTGGTCCTTCGGACCTGCCCGCACCTGCCGGGCAGGCGGTGGCCCCCGGCCGGCACCGGAACCGGGCCCGTACGGTCATCCGGAAGGGCACCACGGGTGGTCGGGTGCACCAGCGGAGCAGGGGAGCGAGGGCCATGCAGGACGGTGGGTGCGGCCACGGCGGGCCGTACCGGCGGGTCGAGGAGCTGGCCGGCGTCGGCACCTGGAGCGTCCGCATCGATTCGGGCGAGCTCACCGTGAATCAGGCCGCCCGCAGCATGCTGGGCTGGGCCGTCGACCGGGGGGACCCGACGCTGCGGGACTTTCTCGGCGCGGTGCACCCCGACGACCTCGGACTGGTGCACGCGCACGCCGAGGCTGTCGTGCGCGGCGGCGGTGAGTACGTCTTCGAGCATCGCGTCGTGACCGACGACGGCCGGGTGCAGCACATGCGGGCGGTGGGCTCGGCGGAGCGGGACCCGGCCGGGCGGGTCACCGCGCTGCACGGCATCACCCTGGACATCACCGAGTTCCGCGAGGCGGCGGCCGCGGCGGAGGAGCAGCGCGACCGTGGCCGGGCCGTGCTCGCGGCGCTGCACGAGGGCTACCTGGTGTCCTCCGACGGCGGCATCCTGGAGGTCAACGCGGCCCTGTGCCGGATGACCGGCTTCAGCGAGCAGGAGCTGGTCGGGGCGCGCTTGCCGTACCCCTTCTGGCCGCCGGAGCAGGTCGACCGGATGCTGGCGCTGCGCCAACGGCTGACCGGCGCCGGCGGAGGGCAGGCCGAGATCGACGTCGTGCGCAAGGACGGATCCCGGCTGCGCGCGGCGATGACCGCCACCCAGCTGGCGACGCCGTCCGGAAACGCTCCGCTCTGGTTCCTGCTCCTGCG
This sequence comes from Frankiales bacterium, assembly GCA_025965755.1. GTDB lineage: Bacteria > Actinomycetota > Actinomycetes > Mycobacteriales > SCTD01 > RYN-170. Next base: position 2,132 of record JAOPWI010000268.1, read on the forward strand.
CGACGTCACGATCGAGCAGGAGCGGGCGCGGCTGCTGCAGACGCGCGCCGAGACCGACCCGCTGACCGGCGTGCAGAACTCGCGGACGTTCCGGGAGGCGCTGCGGGCCGCGGTCGCCACCACCGGGACCGGCGAGGCCCTGAGCCTGGCCCTCATCGACGTCGACCACTTCAAGCGGATCAACGACGAGCACGGTCACGCCGTCGGCGACGAGGTGCTGGTGGCCTTCGTCCAGCGGGTCGTCGGGGCCAGCGCCGGGACGGGCACGGTCGCCCGCGTCGGCGGAGAGGAGTTCGCGCTCCTCATGCCCGGCCTGCAGCTGGCGGACGCGCGGGTGGCGATGGAGCGCGCGCTGGCCGCCGTGCGCGACGTCCCGCTGCCCACCGTGGGGCGGGTCACCGCGTCGGCCGGGGTCGCCGAGCTGCGCGCCGACGCCGTCACCAGCGACGACCAGCTCTACCGCCTGGCCGACCGGCGGTTGTACGAGGCGAAGGCCCGCGGGCGCGACCAGGTCTGCTGAGCCGACCCTGCCGGCCGGTGCTCACCACGGCACAGGCGGCGCGCGCGACTGCCGACCGGGACCGGCTACGCCGCCACGCGTGGACCGGAGCGCCCACGGCGGCGGGCTAGGGTCCGCGGCGTGACCGCCGCGCAGGAGCATGCACCGGAGTGGATCGAGCTTGCCGGGGCGCACAACGTGCGTGACCTCGGCGGCCTGCCGGCCGGCGGGCGGCGGGTCCGTCGCGGCGTGCTGCTGCGGGGTGACCACCTCGACGACCTCACCGGCGCCGACCTGGTTGTGGTGCGGGACGGGATCGGGCTGCGGGCCCTCGTCGACCTGCGCTCGGCCGACGAGCTGGACGAGCCGCGCGAGTGGGTCAGCGCGTACGGCATCGCACGCCTGCACCTGCCGCTGATCGACCTGACCGGCTTCGCCACCCGGACGGCGGCGCAGGTGCGGCCCGACGAGCTGCCCGCGGTGTACGCGGACATGCTCGAGGAGGCCGCTCCGGGGGTGGCGGCCGTGCTGCGCTTCCTGCTCGAGGACGGCCACACCCCGGCGCTGGTGCACTGCGCTGCCGGCAAGGACCGGACCGGCATCACGGTGGCCGTCCTGCTCGCCGCGGCCGGGGTCGACGAGCCGGCGATCGTGGCGGACTACGTCGCGACGGGGGAGCGGCTGGACCGCATCCACGCGTCCCTGGCGCGGCGGGCGATCTACCGCGACATGGTGCGGCCGGGGGCGCCCACGGCCGGTGTCGTCGGCTCGGCCATCGAGGGCGTGCTGGCGGCGCTGCGCGCGTTCCCCGGCGGCCCGCAGGGCTTCCTCGAGGCGCACGGGGCGCCGCCGGGTGCGGTGCAGGCGTGGCGGGACCTGCTGCTCGCGGGCTGACCGCGAAGTCCGGCGCGGGGGCTGGCGGTCCCGCGGCCGGGGGCGCAGGGCTCGACGTGGCTGCGACAATGTGGCGGTGTCTGCCGCATCCCTTTCCCCGAGCGCTCAGTGGACGACCGTCGCCCCGCCGGCGGCCCTGGTGGCCCTCGTGGCCGTCTGGGGGCGGGACCTGCCCGGGATCCTGGTCGGCGTGCTGGCCGTCATCCTGGCCGGGGCGGTGCTCGCGGCGGTGCACCACGCCGAGGTCGTCGCGCACCGCGTCGGTGAGCCGTTCGGTTCGCTGGTCCTGGCCGTGGCGGTCACCGTCATCGAGGTGGCGCTCATCGTCACGCTCATCCTGTCCGGCGGTCCGGAGACCGCCGCGCTGGCCCGCGACACCGTCTTCGCCGCCGTGATGATCACCTGCAACGGCATTCTCGGGCTGTCGCTCCTGGTGACGGCGAAGCGGCAGGGGCTGGCGGTGTTCAACGCCGAGGGGACCGGCGCGGCGCTCGCGACGGTGGCCACGCTCGCCACGCTCAGCCTGGTCCTGCCGACCTTCACCACGAGCGAGCCGGGGCCGGAGTTCTCCTCGGGCCAGCTGGCGTTCGCGGCGATCGCGTCGCTGGCCCTGTACGCGTCCTTCGTCGTCACCCAGACGGTGCGGCACCGCGACTTCTTTCTCCCGGTCCTGCAGGGTCCGGCGCCCGACGACGAGCATGCCGAGCCGCCGACCGCGCGGGCCGCGCTCGTCAGCCTCGGCCAGCTGCTCGTCGCGCTGGTCGCGGTCGTCGGGCTCGCCAAGCTGCTGTCTCCGGCGATCGAGTCCGGCGTCGCGGCCGTCGGGTTCCCGGCCTCGTTCGTGGGCGTCGTCATCGCCCTGCTCGTGCTGCTCCCCGAGACGCTCGCCGCGGTGCGCGCCGCCGAGCGAGGGCTCGTGCAGACCAGCCTGAACCTGGCGCTCGGCTCCGCGATGGCCAGCATCGGCCTGACCATCCCGGTCATCGCGCTGGCCTCGGTGTGGATCGATGGCCCGCTGGTCCTCGGGCTGGAGCCGACGCAGACGGTCCTGCTCGCCCTCACGGTCGTCGTCGGTGTGCTCACCGTCGTGCCGGGACGCGCGACCCGGCTGCAGGGCATCACGCACCTCGTCCTGCTCGCGGCGTTCCTGTTCCTCGCCGTCAGCCCCTGACGGCTGACGCCCGCTGGCTCGTCGAACCTGCGGCCCGGCGAGCGGCAGGCCGGAAGCTGACCCGCCGCCGGGCGCCTACCGGCGCACCAGGCGCTGCAGGAGGTCGACGACTCGCTCCTCGACGTCGCTGACGATGCGCCGAACGGTGTCCAGGTCCTGGCCCTTGGGGTCGTCGAGCGGCCAGTCCTCGTAGGTCTTGCCGGGAAAGACCGGGCAGGTCTCGCCGCAGCCCATCGTGATGACGACATCGGCCTGCGCCACGCCCTCTCGCGTGAGGAGTGTCGGCGCCTCCCCGTCGGTGCTGAGGCCACGCTCGTGCAGGACCTGGACGACGGCGGGGTGGAGGCTGCTGCCGGGTTCGCTGCCCGCGGAGCGGACCTCGATGCGGCCACCGCCGTGGTGCTCGGCGAGGACCTTGGCGGCCAGGCTGCGGCCGCCGTTGTGGACGCAGGCGAACAGGATCACCGGTCTGCTCATCGGGCTGCCCCTCGGCTGCGGGAGGCGTGCTGGTGGCGGCCGGCGGCGTTGCCGGCCGGGCACCTTCGCGCGCGCGCAGGCGGGTCGACCGGGTTCCGGCGCTCCCACGGCGCCGCCGTCGCGGGGCAGGTCACCGGTGCACTGCCGGAGCGGTGTCGGCGCTGAAAGAGAAGCGGCGCCGGGCCCACAGGGCGGCGTAGACCAGCCCGACCAGGACGGGTACCTCGATGAGTGGCCCGACGACGCCGGCGAGGGCCTGCCCGCTGGTGACGCCGAAGACGCCGATGCAGACGGCGATGGCGAGCTCGAAGTTGTTGCCCGCGGCGGTGAAGCTCAACGTCGCGGTGCGGGGGTAGCCCAGCCCGAGGCGGTGGCCGACCAGGAAGGAGCCGGCGAAGGTGATGGCGAAGTAGACGAGCAGCGGGACGGCGATGCGGACCACGTCCCACGGCTGCCGCGTGATGGTGTCGCCCTGCAGTGCGAACAGCACGACGATGGTGAACAGCAGGCCGTACAGCGCGATCGGCCCGATGCGGGGCAGGAGCCGCGTCTCGTACCAGTCCCGGCCGTAGGCGCGCTCGCCGAGCAGGCGGGTGAGGAAGCCGGCGAGCAGGGGGATGCCCAGAAAGATCAGGACGGACCGGGCGATGGTCCAGACGCTGACGTTCAGGGACTCCTGGTCGAGCCCCAGCCAGCCCGGCAGCAGCTCCAGGTAGAAGTAGCCCAGCCCGGCGAACGCGACGATCTGGAAGACACTGTTGATGGCGACCAGGACCGCGGCGGCCTCCCGGTCGCGGCAGGACAGGTCGTTCCAGATCAGCACCATCGCGATGCAGCGGGCGAGGCCCACGATGATCAGCCCGGTGCGGTACTCCGGCAGGTCCGGCAGGAAGATCCACGCCAGGGCGAACATCAGCGCGGGGGCGAGCAGCCAGTTGATGACCAGGCTGGACACCAGCAGGCGGCGGTCGTGGGTGACGGTGTGCAGCTCGCCGTAGCGGACCTTCGCCAGCACCGGGTACATCATCAGCAGCAGCCCGATCGCGATGGGCAGGCTGACGTCGGCGACCTTCACCGTGTCCAGGGCGTCGTTCAAGCCGCTGAACGTGCGGCCGAGCAGCAGGCCCAGGGCCATCCCCGCGACGATCCACACCGGCAGGAACCGGTCCAGGGTCGACAGTCGCTGCATCACGGGGGTGTCCAGGTCCGTTCCGCCGACCGGCTTCTCGCTGACGGTGTCGCTCATGGGGCGGGGCTCTCCTGGGGGGTGTGCGGTGCTGTGGTCTCGGGCGGTGGGGGCACCGCCGGGAGCGCGGTCAGGAGGGCCTCAGCAGCACGCGGGGTCGATGACGCGGCACAGCGCGCCGAGGGAGTCCAGCCGGGCGCGGTAGAAGACGTTGGCGCCCTTGCGCGTCCCCACGACCAGCCCGGCGTCGCGGAGCTGCTTGAGGTGGTGGCTGACCGTCGCCTCGGACAAGCCGACCGCCGGTGCGAGGTCGCAGGTGCAGACGCCGGTGTCCGGCTGCGCCAGGATCATCGACATCAGCTGGACGCGCGCCGGGTCGGCGAGCGCCTTGAGGCGCAGGGCGATCTCCAGCGCGTCGTCGGCGCTGACCGGACCTGCGGCGAGCGTCGCTGAACCCACCGGGGCGGTCGTGTCCAGCAGGGGCAGGGCCTTGGGCATGGACCCCATGCTGCCACGGGTTCGATGAACATCGAGCGACCTGGTGCTTCGGGGTCGCGCTGGCGAGGCGGCGCGGCGGCGACCCGAAAGCCGCTGCAGACCTCCACGAGCTCGCGCAGCGACGGGTTGCGCAGGCGGGCACGGAGGTCCTCAGGTGCCGTGACGATGAGATTGCGCAGCTGGTTGACGGCGCGGCCGACCGGGCCGAACCCGCGAGCCAGGCCAGCAGCTGCCGGTAACCGGCGGCGGTGGTCGGGAACGTCGCTGTTCCGAGGACGCCGCCGCAAGCGTCCAGCGCCGCGGCGACGTGGTTGTCCAGATGGGTGTCGACTCCGCCGGTGACGTTCTCGGCGGGGGCTGCGATCGTGGTCATGTCCGTCCTCCTGTGTCCGGTCAGGGCGGGCACGGTGCGCGAGCGGGCGGACAGTCCAGGGACGGGTGCCTGAGGCAACAGGCTCCTACCAGGTCACTTTCGCTCGGCTGGAGTGCCAGTTGTTCTCCCGCCCGGCCGACGGATCACCTACAGGGCAGCCGGTTGGCGCCGGGGCCTATGGGAGTCAGACTGGGCGGGAGAACGACCAGATCACACATCCCTGGGCCTAGAGAAGTTGTGCATGGGGCCAGGTCGGCGCTGCCGGAGTGCGCCTCAGCTGAAGCAGGGCCCAGCGCCGAGCTCGCGCAGGCCGCGCAGGGTGCCCGGGGTGTAGCCGGTGTACCGGCCGCCGCCGGAGTACATGAGGTCACTCTGGTCCTCGACGTGGTCCAGGCCGGCGAGGTGGCCGAGCTCGTGCAGCAGCACAGGCCAGTACGCGTCGTGAGCCGCAGCGAGTTGGGGAGCGTCGAGCGTGACGGTGCCGGTGACGTAGCGGGAGCCGCGACGGTCCGGATCGGCGCGCTGCGGGCCGGCGAGGCCGGCGACGATGCCCTGGAGGCCTGGCGTCTCTGTCGGCTCGGACCAGGTGACGAGGACCGGAGCCCACCCGTTGCCGTACCTCTCCTCCTGCACCGGCTGGCGCGCCAGGCCACCGGCCTCAGCGGTCGCGCCGTCGGAGACGAAGGCGAGGCCGGTCGCCCGTGACAGCTCGGCGAAGCCGGCCGCGATGAGCAGGTCGCCGTTCGCAGGTCCGCCGGCTTGGCGGGTGACGTAGTGGATGGGCCGGCATGGGTCCCAGCGCGGACCCCCGCCGACGGCGCCCGTCTCGAGGAGCTGGAATCCGCCTGTCCCCAGAACCGGGGGTGGGAGGGGCGCCATGCGTTGCTTCCGCGCGTCAGCTGGCACGGGTGGCCCGGCCGCCGCCCTGACGGGGCTGATGCCCTCCCCGTCGAAGCCGTTCAGCGCTCGGTCGAGCCCGCCTGCCCAGAACAGCACTCCGAGCACGCCGAGGACGCACAGAAGGGTCGACACGTCGTACTTGCGCAGCCGGCGGCGGCGTGGATGCCCATGGGCTGCCGGCGCAGTGGCAGCGGCTCGCCAGGGCTGCGCTCCCCGGTGGCCGGTGCTGATGCGGCTTGCCCGATCGGCGCGAGCCGACCCGGAGTCCTCCCGCACGACCGCCGACCGGACGAAGTCCTCACCGAACGGCTGGCTCCAGTCCCAGGACTCCGGCCTTAGCTCTTTGTCGCGCATGGACCGTTCGTCGGACGGCGCCGAGCACCGCCTTGAGACACGTCCGGGTCTCGGCCCGGATCAACGGCCGCACAGCGCACCGGTCGACGAGGCGGAGCCGTACGACGAGGCAGTCCCGGACGGCTTCCACCATCAGCCCGCGGGTGCGGGCCAGTGCTGCCGGGTTCAGGTCTGGCCGGTTGCCGCGCAGGTTGTCGAAGACTTCGTCGAGGATCTCGTCGGTCTACTTCGCACCCACGAGCCCGGCCTGCGCGATCCGGATGAGCAGGTTGCGCAGCGTGCTCGGGTGGAGCACGTTGGCGTCGTAGACGACGATGAAGGACACGTTCACACGAGTCCGAGCTCCTGCGTGAGAGCAGACAGCTCATCGGCAGCGTCGCGCCGTCGCTGGTTGTCCTTGCGCAGGTAGTCCAGCTGCGTTACGCAAGGGCCAGAGCCGGTCCCCGCCTATGGCCTGCACACCTGTCCGCCTGTCGTGAGGTACGTGCCTCTCGTGCAGGCTCCCTGGCTGGTGGGACGGTCGTCGAAGGGCCGGACGCGCCGCTGACGCCGACGCGCTAAAGCGCCTGGCGCCCAGTGCCGAGCCGTGCTGTCGAGCCCGTCCGCCCGAGCAGGTGCTCAGCGGGCGGAGCGGAGCTTGTAGGCGGCCTTGCGTGCCGCCTTGGCCACCGCCTTGTCCGAGGTGGCGCTCGCCAGCGCGTCCAGGACGGCGCCGGTCTGCGGTAGCCGCACCCGCCAGGCGGCGTCCAGAACAGCAAGCAGCCCGCTCTCCCCGGCAGCGGTTCCCGCCCACACCGTGACTGCGTGCAGGCCGCGCAGCTCTAGGACGGCGCCGAGGAGCCTGATCCACTGCTCCGGATCGGCGGCGACCATCTCGGCCTCTGTGGCGGCGAGCGCATCGACCCGCAGCACAGTGCGGAACGCCGCCAGCTCCGGATGGTCCTGAAGTGGTTCGACCGCCTGGACTGCTGCTTGCCCGAGGTCGAGCAGGACCGAGAAGGCGACGCCGCGCGCCGCCTCCGAGGCAGAGGGCAGCGCTGCCACCAACGCCTCCGGCCCGCCGTCGCCGCGCCGGGCGACCCAGTTCCGTACCTCGAGCCTCGCCAGGTCCTCGGCGAGGTCGACGGCGCGGCGCAGCAGCTCGGCGGCGTCGAGGTCGGCAAGAGCACCGGCGACCGGCGCCGGCATGGCCGGGGCGGCCACGCGCTGCACGACCCAGGTTCCGAGTGGAGTCAGGTGCGCCGTTCCGGCCACTTCGGCGCGACGGTCGTCGGGGAGCTCGTCGAGCCAGACGACGCCAAGCTGCTCGAGACGACCGAGAGCGTCCACGATGCCGCTGACGACCAGACCGCGGTGGAGCTCCAGCTTGGTAGGCTCCTCGTCGTCCAGGTCGAAGTCGTCGAGCAGGTGGCTCCAGGTCTCCGCCGCGGCGTCGGCGAGGTCGAGGCCGGCCGGTTCGCCGTACATCTGCAGGTGCCACTCGGTCAGGCGCGCGTCGACGAACTCGGCGTACCAGCCGAAGCCGTAGGGGTCCTTGGCCCAGCGGTGCTGCATCGGTCCGATGTCCTCGACCAGCGCCTGCCAGAGCGCGAGGACAGCTTCCAGCGGATCGTCGGCTGGCATGCGGGCGGCGTCGGTGGGCACGGCGCGGCGACCGTCGACGGCCAGGAAGCCGGCCGCCACAGCGAGCCGGAACGTCAGGTCGACGTCGGGCAGCTCCTCGGTGCTGCGCGTGGCGAAGGTCTGCTCACCGATGATTTCGTCGACCGGGTCGTCGGTGCCCAGCGCCGTCACCAGCGCCTTGCCATCGGCGAGCTTGAGGTTCCCCTTGTCGGTCAGGGCCAGGCCCTTCCCTACGTGCTCCACCAGCCCGCGCACCCAGCCGAGCAGCACCGAGGACTGCGCCGCGGCCATCAGCTCCTCGCGTGGCGGGAGAACCACCGGCGGCAGCGCCCGCCGGGGCATCGCCGGGCTCGGGCCCAGCAGCGCCTCGCGCGCGGCGTGCGGGAGGGCGTTGACGCCGCGGACGTAGGCGTCGAGCTGCTTCTGGTCGTTCAGGTCGACGCCCGCGGCGGCCGCCCCGCCGAACAGCCGCTTGCCCGGGCCCCACCGACGCTCGTCCCGCATCGCGGTCAAGAACTTGTCGCCAGCCTGCTCGACCAGCGCGGCGAGCTCCTCGCCGTCCTCACCGGTGAGCAGACCTCTGGCGTCCAGGAAGCGCAGGAAGGCAGCGGTACCGGCCAGGACCTCCTCCTCGTCGCCCGGCTCGAGCACCACTTTGCGCGGGTAGAGCTCGAACAGCACCTCCGACAGGTCGGCCGCGGTCCACTGGCCCAGGTCGCCGTCGAGGTAGCTGTGCTTGAACTGCAGCAGCTGATCGGCGACCCAGCCGAGGTCCTTGCCGCCCGAAGACCGCTCGAACTGCTTCACCAGTTGCGCGCTGATCGCCGCGAAGGCGTCGTCGTCCTCGGGATCGTGCGTCAGGTCCACGCCTCCGACCGTAGCGGCGGCCGGATCGCGGCGCGGCCGGCCGGCTTCCGGCCGTGGCGTGCCTCCACCTGCGAGCAGTGCCGCTCGGCGAAGTGGGGCGTCGAGTCTTGCCCGCACCCGGATTCCGCGGCCTCAGTGGGGATCGCACCCTTGCCCGCGCCGCGAAGAGTCTTGCCCGGGGGAGGACAGCGCCGATCTGCCCGGCGAATCGGGCGCCGGCTCGTAGGGTGGGACCGTGGCCGACGCGGTGATCGACAACCCGATCCTCAACGGTCCGTACGACCCGCCGACCCGGCACTGGCGCTTCGACGACACCGGGATCACCGACGAGATCGTCGAGGGCCGACGCTCCAGCGGCTACTGCGTCCCGGTGCCCCAAGCATGGCAGCAGAGCGCGCAGCTGGCGATCGAGACCGAGTGGACGCTCGACCGGCTCAAGCCCAACGACCTGGTCAACCAGCTGCGCTCCCGGCTCGACCTGTGGCGAATGCAGGGACGCCCGCACCTGACGAGCACCAGCGCGCCCTGGCCGAGCACTGGTCCTCGCCCGAGCGCGACCGGCGGCTGCTCTTCGCCCAGCTCGAGGCGGCCGAGACAGCGATCTTCCTGGTCGAGGCAGCGGCCAAGATGGGTGACAACTGGGTGCACGAGCAGCTGCGCCAGTCCGCCGCCGAGGCCAATCCCGGGCTGATCCGAACGGCGCTGAAGATGGCTACCGGCAGCGGCAAGACGACCGTCATGGGCATGCTCATCGCCTGGCAGACCTGCAACAGCGCCGCGGGTGGCGGCACGAGCTTCACCGACCGCTTCCTCGTGGTGGCGCCCGGCATCACCGTCAAGAACCGGCTGCGCGTCCTGCTCCCCAGCGACCCGGGCAACGTCTACCGCGAGCGTGACCTCGTGCCGCCGGACCTGCTGCCGGCGCTGCGCAAGGCCACCGTCGTCGTCACGAACTTCCACGCCTTCGGGCTGCCCGAGACCCGTGAGGGCAAGGGCGCCAGCAAGACCACCAAGCAGGTCCTCGACCCCACCGGGACGATCAAGGCCTGCACCGAGACGCCGGAGCAGATGGTGTCCCGGGTGTGCCGGGAATTCGGCGCCAAGGGCAAGCAGGTCATCGTCCTCCACGACGAGGCGCACCACTGCTACCGGCGCAGGCTCGACGACCTCGAGGCTCCCACGGCCGAGCAGCTCAAGGGCGAGGAGAAGAAGGAGGCTGTCGCGCGGGACGAGGAGGCGCGCTGTGGCTCAACGGGTTGCTCGCGGTCCAGCGCAAGCTCGGGATCAAGCAGGTCTACGACCTGTCCGCGACGCCGTTCTTCCTCAACGGCTCGGGCTGAGCCTGGCGGCTCCGCAATCACGGGATGACATCGTGCCGGTCATCGGCATGTGCGGTCGGCCGGCCCGGCCATAAGCGCTGTTCAGCGTCCGCCGACGGTCGCGCGAAGAGGAGTACGTCCGCCTGCTACGGGCACGTAGCGGGCACGCGGAGATCGTTTAGGCCTCCATGATGACCGATTTCCGAGCTGCGTACCGCATGACCTGCGACTTCTTTGAGAGCGGGCGACGGGAATCGAACCCGCGTAGCCAGTTTGGAAGACTGGGGCTCTACCATTGAGCTACGCCCGCGCGAGGCGTGGGGGCGCTGGTGCGCCCGCAGAGACCCTGCGCCGGACAGTCTGCCCGATCCGCCCGCCGGACCGTTGCGCAGGGTCCGGCGGACGCGCCCCACGCCGGCTGGCAGCGGTCAGCGGTTCTCGACCAGGGCGGTGAACCTGCGCAGCCGCAGGCTGTTGGTCACGACGAACACCGAGCTGAACGCCATGGCCGCGCCGGCGAGCATCGGGTTGAGCAGCCCGGCGGCAGCCAGCGGGATCGCCGCGACGTTGTAGCCGAAGGCCCAGAACAGGTTGCTCTTGATGATCCGCAGCGTGCGCCGGGACAGCCGGATCGCGTCGGCGGCGACCCGCAGGTCACCGCGGACCAGCGTCAGGTCGCTGGCCTCGATGGCGACGTCGGTGCCCGTGCCCATGGCCAGGCCCAGGTCGGCCTGGGCGAGCGCGGCGGCGTCGTTCACGCCGTCGCCGACCATCGCCACGCGCCGGCCCTGCG
>JAOPWI010000269.1 GCA_025965755.1 Frankiales bacterium
GTGCCGCCCGGTGACCCGGTCGCCCTCGGCACGGCGGTCCGCCGGCTGCTCGACCATCCGGCCGTGGCTGCGGCGGTCGCCGCCCGCGGGCGGGCCGTCGCCGCCGGCTGGCCGGACGATGCCGACACCGTCGCCGCAGCTGCCGACCTCTACGCCGAGCTGGCGCCGTGAGGGCCTGGCTGCTGCTCCTCGCCGTCGTCGGCGTCCTGCTCGCGCCAGCGCTGCCCGCGTCGGCGCAGGAGCCGGCCGGCGGGGTGGTGCTGATCGGCGCGCCGGGGCTGCGCTGGGACCACGTCGGCGCCGACGCCACGCCCGCCCTGCACGCGCTGCTGCAGGAGGGCAGCCCGGGAGCGCTGTCGGTGCGGTCGGCCAGCCCGCGCACCTGCCCGGGCGACGGCTGGGTGATGGCCGGCACGGGCAACCGGGCCCGGCTGGCCGCCGGTCCCGGCCCGCGCACCTGCACCGACCAGCTGCCGACGGCAGCTGCCCTGCCGGCGATCGACCGCGACAACGACCGGCTGCGCTTCGACGCCCAGGTCGGCGGCCTGGGCCAGGCGCTGGCCCGCGCCGGCCTGTGCGCGACCGCCTGGCTGGGCAACGGTGCCCAGCTGGCTGCCGGTCGGGCGGACGGGACGGTCGACCTCGGGCCGACGGGGGACGTGACCGCGGGCGCGCTGGCGCAGGGCCTGCAGAACTGCCCGGTCCTGGTGGTGGATGCCGGCAGCGTGCACTCCGACGCCAGAGCTCCGGCCGACCTGGCGCGGGTGGACGCCGTCGTGGCGCAGGCCCGGGCCGCAGCGGCGGCCACCGGCGCGACGCTGCTGGTCGCCGGGCTGGCGGACGTCAGCGATGCCGGCGAGCGCGGCGCGCCCGACCCTCGGCTGCACGTCGCGCTCGCTGCCGGACCGGGATTCGCGCGCGGCGGCCTGGTGTCGTCGTCGACCCGCCGGGCGCCGTACGTCCAGGTGGTGGACCTCGCGCCGACCGTGCTGGCGCTGGTCGGCGTGGAGCAGCCGGCGGCGATGACCGGGCAGCCGTGGCGGCGCACCGACACCCGGCTCACCGTGGCCGAGCTGGTCGACGCCGACGTGCACGCCGGGCAGATGCGCGTCTACACGCCGCGGTTCTTTCTGCTGCTGGTCGTCGCCCAGATCGTGCTCTACGGCGCGGCCGTGCTGGTGTTTCGCCACCTGTCCGGCACCGACCCGGTCCGCGAGGTCGTCCGCCGCAGCGCGAGCCGCACCGCGCTGGCGTTCGCGGCGGCGCCGGTGGCCACCTATCTGGCCAACCTGGTGCCGTGGTGGCGCGCCGACCCCGTCCTGCCTGCGCTGCTCGGCGCGGTCGCGGCCTTCGACCTGCTCATCGTGCTGCTCGCCCTGGCCGGGCCGTGGCGTCGTCGCCTGCTCGGCCCGATCGGCGTGGTCTGCGGGGTCACCGCCCTCGTGCTCGCCGCCGACCTGGTCACCGGAGCGCGGCTGCAGATGAGCTCCATCGCCGGCTACAGCCCGCTGGTGGCCGGCCGGTTCGCCGGCGTGGGCAACGTGGCCTTCGCGGTGTTCGCCGCCTCCGCGATCCTGGCCACCGCCTGCCTGGTGCACGGTCGGAGCCGGCGCACCGTCGTGGCCTGCTGCGCCGTGATCGGGCTGGCCTGCGTCGTCGTCGACGGCAATCCGGCCTGGGGCAGCGACTTCGGCGGCGTGCTGGCCCTGATCCCGGGCTTCGCCGTGCTGGCCATGCTGGCCGGCGGCATCCGCGTCTCGGCGCTGCGGCTGCTCGGTGTGGCCACCTCCGCGGTTCTCGCGGTCACGGCCTTCGCGGCGTACGACTACAGCCGCCCGCCGCAGGCGCGCTCGCACCTGGGCCGGTTCGCCGCGCAGGTGCTGGACGGCGGCGCGCTCACCGTGATCGAGCGCAAGGCGTCGGCCAACCTCGGGCTGCTGACCCACAGCGTCCTGACCCTGCTCGTGCCGCTGCTGGTGCTGTTCGTCGCCCAGGTGGTGCTGCGGCCCCGCGGGCCGGTCGCGGAGGCGTTCCGCCGGGCGCCGGAGTGGCGCGCCGGGCTGATCGGCACCCTGGTCATGTCGCTGGTGGGCTTCGCCGTGAACGACAGCGGGGTGGCCGTGCCCGCTCTGGCGCTCACCATCGCGGTGCCGGCGGCGATCGCGGTGGGGGTGCGCGCCTCCGAACCGGCCGCCCCGCCGCGCTGACCGCGTGGCGACGAGGGACGGAGCCCGGCGCCGCTAGAGTGGCGTTCCGTGCAGTGGACGTCCGGTCCACTCCGAGCACGGAGGCGCCTGTGGCCCGGTCCGCGAACCGATCGAGCACCGGGGGTCCCAGTGGCGCCTGTCACCTGTTCGTCACCGGTGGGGTCGCGTCCTCTCTCGGCAAGGGCCTGACGGCCTCCTCGCTCGGCCGGCTGCTCAAGGCCCGCGGGCTGCGGGTGACGATGCAGAAGCTCGACCCGTACCTCAACGTCGACCCCGGCACGATGAACCCGTTCCAGCACGGCGAGGTGTTCGTCACCGACGACGGCGCGGAGACCGACCTCGACGTCGGCCACTACGAGCGCTTTCTCGACGAGGACCTGCACGGCAGCGCCAACGTCACGACCGGCCAGGTCTACTCGGCCGTCATCGCGAAGGAGCGCCGCGGCGAGTACCTCGGGGACACCGTCCAGGTCATCCCGCACATCACCGACGAGATCGTCGGCCGGATCCGGGCCCTCGCGACAGACGAGATCGACGTCGTCATCACCGAGGTCGGCGGCACCGTCGGCGACATCGAGTCGCTGCCGTTCCTCGAGGCCGCCCGGCAGGTGCGTCAGGAGGTCGGCCGCGACCGCTGCTTCTTCCTGCACGTCAGCCTGATCCCCTACATCGGGCCGTCCGGGGAGCTCAAGACCAAGCCGACGCAGCACTCCGTGCAGGCGCTGCGCACCATCGGCATCACGCCGGACGCGATCGTCTGCCGCTCCGACCGGCCGATCAACGAGGGCATCAAGCGCAAGATCGCCAACATGTGCGATGTCGAGCAGGAGGCCGTCGTGAGCGCCGTCGACGCGGCCTCCATCTACGACATTCCGAAGGTCCTGCACAGCGAGGGGCTGGACGCGTACGTCGTGCGCCGGCTGGGCCTGCCCTTCCGCGACGTCGACTGGACGGACTGGGACCGCCTGCTGCAGCGGGTGCACGCGCCGGCCAAGGAGGTCACCGTCGCCCTGGTCGGCAAGTACGTCGACCTTCCCGACGCCTACCTGTCGGTCAGCGAGGCGCTGCGTGCGGGCGGCTTCGCCAACGACGCCAAGGTGCACATCCGCTGGGTCGCCTCCGACCTGTGCGAGACCGAGTCCGGCGCCCGCGAGGCGCTGGACGGGGTCGATGGCGTGCTCATTCCGGGCGGCTTCGGGGTCCGCGGCATCGAGGGCAAGCTGGGCGCCATCAAGCACGCCCGCGAGCAGTCGGTGCCGACCCTGGGCCTGTGCCTGGGCCTGCAGTGCATGGTCATCGAGGTGGCCCGCGACGTCGCCGGCATCGAGAAGGCCGGCTCGTCGGAGTTCGACCCGGCCTGCCCCGACCCGGTCATCTCCACCATGGCCGACCAGCAGGACGTCGTGTCCGGGGACCGCGACATGGGCGGCACGATGCGCCTGGGCCTGTGGCCGACCGAGCTGGTCCGCGGCTCGCAGGCCGCCCTGGCCTACGGCGACGAGCCGGCCACCGAGCGGCACCGCCACCGTTACGAGGTCAACAACGCCTACCGGCCCGCGCTCGAGGCGGCTGGGCTGGTCTTCTCCGGCACGTCGCCGGACGGCCGGCTGGTCGAGATCGCCGAGCTGCCGGCCGAGGTGCACCCGTTCTTCGTCGGCACCCAGGCGCACCCGGAGTTCCGCTCCCGGCCGACCCGCGCGCACCCGCTGTTCCGGGCGTTCGTCGGGGCTGCGGTCACCTGCGCCGAGGGCCGGATGCTGCCGCTGTAGGCCGCCGCGTGCGACCTGGCCCGCGCGGCCGTACCGGGTGCCCGGGCGCCGGGCCGGTCGGCCGGCAGGGTGGTCCTAGGCTCGCCGGGTGACCGACCTCCACGACCACCAGGTGCAGTCGAGCGACGTCGTCTACGAGGGCCGGATCATCTCGGTCCGCAAGGACGTCGTCAGCATGCCGGGCGACACGACCAGCCAGCGCGATGTCGTCGTGC
Organism: Frankiales bacterium; assembly: GCA_025965755.1. GTDB lineage: Bacteria > Actinomycetota > Actinomycetes > Mycobacteriales > SCTD01 > RYN-170. Next base: position 4,192 of record JAOPWI010000269.1, read on the forward strand.
ACCCGGGCGCCGTCGGGGTCGTGGCCCTCGACGACCGCGGCCGGGTGCTGCTCGTGCAGCAGTACCGCCACCCGGTGCGCCGGCGCCTGGACGAGCTGCCCGCCGGTCTGCTCGACGTCGACGGCGAGCCGGGCCTGGCGGCCGCCAAGCGGGAGCTGGCCGAGGAGGCCGGACTGGGCGCGGACACCTGGCACGTTCTCGTCGACGCGCTGACCAGCCCCGGCATGACGGACGAGGCGATCCGGCTCTACCTCGCCCGCGACGTGCACGAGGTGCACCGGAACGTGCAGGAGCACGAGGAGGCCGAGATGACCACGCTCTGGCAGCCCCTCGACGTCCTGGTCGGGCGGGTCATGGCCGGAGAGGTCGAGAACGCGATGGCCTGCCTCGGCGTGCTCGCCGCCGAGCACGCCGTGCGCACCGGTTTCGCCGACCTGCGGCCGGCCGACGCGCCCTGGCCGTCCCGCAAGACGCGCTAGCCACGCCGCCTGAGCGGGGCGCAGGCGTCCCGGCGGGTGCGCCGGCCGCGCAGGGCGTCCCGGCCCTGGCCGCGGGGTCCGTGCACGGAGCGTCCACCCCGTGAGAGTGTCCGAACCATGCAGCGCACCCTGTTCGGCCCGGACCACGAGGACTTCCGCGCGGTCATGCGCAAGGTCTTCGAGCAGGCAGCTCCCGACCAGGCCGCGTGGGAGGAGGCCGGCCGCATGCCGGCCGACTTCCTGCGCGCGCTCGGCGACGCCGGCCTGTTCGGCCTCAACGTTCCGGAGGAGGACGGCGGCGCGGGCGTCGGCTACTCCTACAAGGTCGTCGCCTGGGAGGAGGCGGCCCGGGCCCGGGTCGGCACCGGCTCGGCGCGCGTGCACACCGACGTCGTCACGCCGTACTTCGTCGCCTACGCGACGCCGGAGCAGAAGCAGCGCTGGCTGCCCGGCATCATCTCCGGCGAGACGATCGCGGCGATCGCCATGACCGAGCCGGGGACCGGCTCCGACCTCGCCGGCATCACGACCAGCGCGGTGCGCGACGGCGACCACTACGTCCTCAACGGCGCCAAGACCTTCATCACCGGCGGGCTGGTCAGCTCGATGGTCATCGTCGTCGCCCGGACCTCACGCAACGAGGACGACCGCCGCGGCGGGCTGTCGCTGCTCGTCGTGGAGAACGGCATGGAGGGCTTCACCCGCGGCCGTGCGCTGGACAAGCTCGGCATCAAGACCTCCGACACCGCGGAGCTGTTCTTCAGCGACGTGCACGTGCCGGTCACCAACCTGCTGGGGGAGGAGGGGCGCGCGTTCGGCTACCTCGGCAGCAACCTCCCGCAGGAGCGGCTCGCCATCGCCGTCGGCTCGGTGGCCATGTCGCAGACGGCGATCCGGGACACGGTGGCGTACGCCAAGGAGCGCACCATGTTCGGCACCAACCTGGCGTCGATGCAGAACACGAAGTTCGTGCTGGCCGGGCTCGCCGCGAAGGTCGAGGCGGCCCAGGTGCTGGTGGACCGGGCCGTCGAGGAGCTGGAGGCCGGCCGGCTCACGGCGGTCGATGCCGCCAAGGTGAAGCTGTTCACCACCGAGGTGCAGGCGGAGGTCGTGGACTCCTGCCTGCAGTTGCACGGGGGCTACGGATACGTCCGCGACTATCCGATCGCCGGCATGTACGCCGACGCCCGCGTCGCCCGCATCTACGGCGGGTCCAGCGAGGTCATGAAGGTCATCATCGCGAAGTCGCTGGGCCTGTGAGCGGACCGCGGGACGTCGCGGCCGGCCGTCGTCCGGTCATCGCCGGACTCGGGCTGACCGACGTCGGCAAGGTCTACGGGCGCAGCGCCCAGCAGTTCGCCGCCGACGCGGTGCGCCTGGCCGTCGCTGATGCCGGCCTGCAGATGTCCGACGTGGACGGCCTGCTGACGTCCTCGGGCGTGACGCGCGGCGTGGCGATGTCGCTGCAGCGTGACCTCGGCCTGACCGACCTGGCCCTGCTCTCGGAGATGCAGGCCTTCGGCGCGACCGCCGGCGCGATGGTGCAGATGGCCGCCCTCGCCGTGCAGTCCGGCACCGCGAGCGTGGTGGCCTGCGTCTTCGCCGACGACCCGCTGAAGGAGGGGAAGACGGCCGGCTCGGCGTACGGGACCCGCCGCGCGCCGTCCGGCTGGGGAGGCCTGATGGGCGCCTCGGGCTACGCCGGGCCCAACCCGCTGTATGCCCTGGCCGCCCGCCGTCACATGCAGACGTACGGCACGACGACCGAGCAGCTGGGCGCCGTCGCCGTGGCGCAGCGCGACTGGGCGGTGCTCAACCCGCTGGCGCAGCTGCGCACGCCGATGACGCTGGCGGACCACGCCGGCTCGCGATGGGTCGTCGACCCGTTCCGCAAGCTCGACTGCTGCCTGGTCTCCAACGGCGGGGCTGCCGTGCTGGTGACGACCGCGGAGCGGGCCGCCGACCTGGCCAGGCCCCCCGTGCACGTGCACGGCTGGGGGCAGGCCCATCCGGGTCGCCTGCTCAAGCACTCCGAGGACTTCGGCCTGGTGACCGGCGCGGTGGCGTCCGGGGCGAAGGCGTTCGCGATGGCCGGCCTCACGGTGCAGGACGTCGACGTGGCCGAGCTCTACGACTGCTACACGTACACGGTCGTGGTCTCGCTCGAGGACTACGGCTTCTGCGCCAAGGGCGAGGGCGGCCCGTTCGCCGCCAGCGGCGCGCTGGGCCCCGAGGGCACGCTGAAGCTGAACACCGGCGGCGGGCAGCTGTCCTCGTACTACCTGTGGGGCATGACGCCGCTCACCGAGGCGGTCATCCAGGCGCGCGGTGAGGCGGGCGAGCGGCAGGCCGACGCGCACGACATCGTGCTGGTGTCCGGCAACGGCGGCATCCTGGACCACCACTCGACGCTGATCCTGTCCCCCCACCCGGTCTCCGGAGGTGCCGCGTGATGGTCGGACCGCTCGACCGCGACGGGGACACCGCGCCGTTCCTGGACGGCACGGCCCGCGGCGAGTTCCTGCTGCGCCGGTGCCCGCAGGGCCACTGGTCCGAGCCGGCCGCCTCCACCTGCACCGCCTGCGGGTCGGTCGAGCTGAGCTGGGCAGCGTCCACCGGCGACGCCCGGCTGGTGTCCTGGGCGGTCACCCACGGCCGCCCGGACGGCGACACCCCGCCACCGCGCCACGTGCTGGCCGTCGTCGAGCTGGACGAGGGTCCGTGGTGGTGGACCTCGCTCGTCGCGGCGGATCCGGAAGCGCTCAGCCCCGGAATCCCCCTGCGGGTGGAGTTCGCCCGGGCCGCCGAGCAGTACGAGGCCGTGCCGGTCTTCCGGCCGGTCTGAGGTGCTGGGACACCTGCGGGTCCTGGACCTCACCGACGACCGGGCCCTGCTGGCCGGTCGCCTGCTCGCCGATCTCGGCGCCGACGTGGTGCAGGTCGAGCCGCCGTCCGGAGCGGCGGCGCGAGCGCGCACGCCGATGCCCGTGGACGGGGGCACGTCCTACGTCTGGACCGCCCTGGCCGCCGGCAAGCGCTCGGTGGCGCTCGATCTCGCCACCGGGGAGGGACGCGAGCAGCTGCGTCGGCTCGCGTCGGCGGCCGACGTGCTGCTGACGACGTGGTCACCCGGTCAGGCGCAGGCCATGGAGCTGGACGAGCCCGCCCGCCGCGCCACCCACCCGCACCTGGTGCACGTGGCCGTCACGCCGTTCGGCCAGACCGGCCCGAAGGCGGCCTGGGCCGCAACGGACCTGGTGTTGTGGGCCGCCGGGGGGCCGCTCGAGGAGCACCGTGACGGCAGCCGGGCGCCGCTGCGCATCAGCGTCCCGCAGGCCTGGTTGCACGGTGCTGCCGACGCCGCCGCGGGGGCGCTCGTCGCGTTGAGCGCCCGGCAGCGCAGCGGGCTCGGGCAGCTCGTCGACGTGTCCGTGCAGGCGTCGGTCGGCGTGGCCACGTTGAGCCGCGTCCTCGCGCACGCCGTGCAGGACACGACGATCGGCGCGCCGTCGCGCGGTCCGGACCAGAGCGGCAGCGGCTCGGCCACCAGCGCGCTGCTCAAGAAGTGGACCGTGAAGGACGGCCTGGTCGAGTTCCACCTGGCGATGGGCCGGGCCACCGGCGCGTTCACCAACAACTTCTTCCGCTGGATGCACGGCGAGGGCGGCTGCGACGACGAGCTCGCCGCGCTCGACTGGCGCATCCTGCCCAAGCAGATCGCCGACGGCACCTTCCCGCCGGAGCGCCTGGAGGCGGTGCGCCGCACGACCGCCGACTTCCTCGCCCAGCGCACCAAGGCCGAGGTGCTCGCCGCCGCCGTCCGGCACCGGCTGCTGTGCGTGCCGATCCTGGACGCGGAGGACCTGGCCGCCAGCGAGCAGCTGGCGGCGCGGGACTTCTACGTCCCGGTGGGCGACGGCACCGTCCTGCCCGGCCGTTTCGCCCGGGTCACCGGCGGTCCCGGCGGCCCGGTCGTCCGCGGGCCCGCGCCGCGGCTCGGTCAGCACACCGACGAGGTGCT